>DAIOWB010000055.1:0-12068 GCA_036758725.1 Lacibacter sp. | reverse complement strand
CCGTTGTTATTGTTCCAGTTGCCGTTATTCCAATCATCATCACGGTCATCAATAGCCTGCTCGTCAATAAACACTTTTCCAAAACGGTTAATCACAATGTCGGTATGCATACCATAACGGGCATTAATGGTGCCGTTATAAATTACCTGTCCGTTCTGATTGTTGTTGTTTCCCCGGTTCCAGCCAGTACGTTTTTTTCTTTCATTAAAAATCTGGATACGGTGCATACCCGGATTGAGATTACTGATACGAAAGTTATTGTCGTTGTCTTTCAGCATTTGCCCGTCAATCATTACCCGTATGGGTGATTTGTTTAAACTGGTAATGCTGAGCCTTACATGATCTGCATAAGTAAGTGTGCTGATCAGTAAAAAAGAAATGAGTGTAAAAATTCTGTTCATAGTTGCCTCCTTTGTTTCATACTTGGATTCCAAACCATATGCCATGTAAAAAATGGAAAACATAAAGATTCGTTAAAGGAAATATTCCCTATTTTAAACAAGCACTTCTTATGTAATTGAATAGATATTTGCATCACTCCATCACTAGAAATATTTTAATACCTTACATAAAATTGAAAGACATGTTCTGGAAACGAATTCTTATTGCTAACTTTTTTTTATTTGCAATTTCTTTTATGGCACTATCTCAGGCACAACCCACTTTTAATTACGATGCTTCCTGGAAAAAAGTAGATGAACTCATCAATAAAAAAGGATTGCCTGAATCGGCATTAAAAGAAGTAAAAGCAATTTATGCAGCTGCCAGAAAAGAAAAGAACAGTGCACAGCTGATTAAAGCTTTGGTTTTTCAATTAAACATTCAGCAACAAAAAGAAGAAGATGCAACAGTTAAAGGTATTCTTGAAGTTGAAAAGGAAATCAGCATATCTGCAGAACCGGTAAAATCCATCCTTTCCAATTTACTGGCCGAAGCTTACTGGCAATATTTGCAAAACAACCGCTGGAAATTTTATAATCGTACTAATACAAAAGCATTTTCAAAAGATGACCTGGAAACATGGACGATTGATGAGTTTCATCATAAAATTTCAACCCTCTATTTGTCTTCTGTAAAAGAAGAAAAATTATTACAACAAACCAGGCTTGAAAATTTTGAACCCATCATAAATAAAGGGAACAAACGATACCTGCGTCCTACCTTATATGATTTACTGGTACACCGGGCCATTGCTTATTTTGAAAACGATGAACGCAGTATTACCAAACCAGCTGATGCATTTGAAATAAACTCAGCCACTGCATTTAACCCTGCTGCCGATTTCATAAAACAGAAATTTACAACCAGTGATTCGTTATCGCTTCATCATAAAGCGTTGCTACTCTATCAACGGGTTCTTGCATTTCATTTGAATGACAGCAAACCTGATGCTTTGATTGATGCTGATCTGCAACGAATTGAATTTGTAAATCTATATTCAACCAATGAAAATAAACTGGAACTCTACCGTACTGCATTAAACCATCTCATTAATCAATACAAAAATTTACCAGCCGCATCACAGGCTTCTTACTTAATGGCAAAAGATTATGCTGATTATGCTGCCACTTATGATTTTAAAAAACATAAAACAAACGATGAAACAAATCCAAGATACTATTATCAGAAAGCAGTAGCTATCTGTAAAGAAGTACTAACACAAAAAGAAGAGAGTGAAGGCAAAACAAATTGTACGAATCTGTTCATTCAAATTGAACAAAAAGATTTATCTGTAATTACTGAAAAAGTAAATATTCCCAATCAACCTTTCCGTTCTTTTATTCAATACAGGAATGTAAATAAGGTTTGGTTCCGCATAGTGAAAATGGATAAGAAAGATTTTGAAGAATTAAAAAATCAAAACTGGGAAGATGAATACTGGAAAAAATTAACGGCCTTACCTTCTGTTCAGAAATTTAATTACACATTACCGGCCAGTGATGATTACCAGCAACACAGCACAGAAATAAAAGTAACAGCATTGCCAGCTGGTTCTTACCTGTTGTTGTCTGCTGCTGATGAACAGTTCAGCCTGAGTAAAAATATTTTAACTGCCCAGTTTTTTCATGTGAGCAATATTGCATGGATGCATAATGAAAACGATTTTTTTGTTGTTAACAGGGAAACGGGTCAGCCACTTGCAAAAGCATCGGCTACTTTATGGGAAAGCTTTTATAATTATGATCATAAAAAATACGAATCAAAGAAAATTGCTACTTACACCAGCAATGTAAACGGAAATTTCAGGATCACAGATAATGTTGGAAACACCAGGTATAACAGAACATTGGAAATTCAATATGAAAAAGATGTGCTTCATTTAGATGACCGTGCATACAATTCTGTTTATCGTGACAATCAAGATGAAATTGACGAAGTAAAAAACCGACGAACTTTTCTTTTTATGGATCGTTCTATTTACCGACCCGGTCAAACTATCTTTTTTAAAGGCATCGTTACTACTAAAGATGCATTGAATGGAAAACCAAAAGTTGTTACTGCATTAAAAACGAAAATTTATTTGTTTGATGCTAATGGAGATAAAACCGATTCCTTATCAGTTAGCAGCAGTGAATTTGGAACGTATTCAGGAAAGTTTACATTGCCGGAAGGTAAAATGAATGGAAACTTTCGATTGGAAGAAAGCATCACAGGTGCTTCTGTTTATTTCTCAGTTGAGGAATACAAACGGCCTAAATTTTATGTAGACTATCAACCTATCAAAAAAAGTTTCAGAGTAAATGATGAAATAAAAATTACCGGTAATGCCAAAGCATATGCAGGTAACAATATTGATGGTGCAATTGTTAAATACCGTGTAGTAAGAGAGCCCCGTTTAATTTATCCCTGGTTAAGATGGAAATGGGGATGGCCACAAATGAGAGAACAGGAAATAGCACACGGTGAAACAAAAACAAAAGCTGATGGGTCGTTTGAAATAGTATTCAATGCAATACCAGATAAACAGGTACGAAAAGAATTAGATCCTGTGTTTGATTACAGGATTATTGCAGATATCACTGATTTGAATGGTGAAACAAGAACCGGTGAAACCATTGTAAGTGCAGGTTATAAATCGTTGCAACTGCAAATTTTATTACCACAGGGTGAAATGCTGGCAGCAGATAGTTTAAAATACATCCACATTGTAACACAAAATATGATGGGTGAATTTGTGAAGAGCAATGTTACAGTTAGCATTTCAAAATTGAATGCACCCGATCGTTTAATCCGTGACCGCTATTGGGAACAACCCGATCAGTTTGTAATGAGTGAAAAAGATTATCTCAAAGATTTTCCAAATGATGAGTATAATAATGAAACAGAAAAAGAAAGCTGGGTTAAGGCAGAAAAAGTATATGAAAGAAAAGATTCAACTAATGCAAATAAGCAATGGGCAATAAGCAATGGACAATTAAAACCAGGTTGGTACATAATTGAAGCAACTACTAAAGACAAAGATGGTAATGATGTAAAAAATCAAACTTATGTACAGTTAACTGATAGCAAAACAAAAAACATTGTTTCACCGGAATATGTATGGAAATTCCCATCAAGCGTAACAGCAGAGCCCGGCACCAAAGCGAATTTAACTTTTGGTAGCAGTGCCAGTAATGTTTACATCGTTCAGTTCAATCCTAAAGAAGAAGTAAACAACTTGTTTTATTATCAACTCAACAATGAACAAAAACAAATCACAGTTCCGGTTACAGAAAATGAAAGAGGCGGATTTGGTTACAGCTATTCATTTGTAAAACATAATCGTTTCTTCAGCTTTACCCGGTCTGTTGCAGTACCATGGACTAATAAAGAACTAACCATCAGTTATGAAACTTTCCGTGATAAAACATTACCAGGCAGTAATGAACAATGGAAAGTAAAGATCAGTGGTTATAAAGGTGATAAAGTTGCAGCTGAATTATTAACCAGCATGTATGATGCTTCATTGGATCAGTTTAAACCTCATAACTGGATAAAGCCAGATTTATTTCCTGTGAATACTATCAGCAATGGATGGATGGCAGCAGGTTTTAGCCAGGTAAGTTCATGGAAAAAAATATGGCAGGAACAACAATGGAAATCTTTCGATAAACAATATGATGAGTTGATTGGATTTAATAATTATGATCAGCGGGAAATGATGATGCGGAGTAAAGTATTGGGTGCCCCGGCAGCTGCTGTAGCTGATTCTACAAAAAATGAAAATGATGTATTAACGGATGCAACAAATCAAGCAAAACCACCGGTAGAAAAAAAAGAAGAAGAACAGAAAACATCAACTGATGATATTCAGATCCGTAAAAACTTTAATGAAACAGCCTTCTTCTTTCCTGATTTAAAAACAGATTCATCAGGGAACATCAGTTTCAACTTTACCATACCTGAAGCATTAACCAAATGGAAATGGATGTTGCTGGCACATACCAAAGATCTTTCATTGGGACTTTCAGAAAAATCCATCATCACACAAAAAGAATTGATGGTACAACCCTTTGCTCCTCGCTTTTTACGTGAAGGTGACCGTTTTGAATTTACTGCCAAGATCAGCAATCTTACCGACAAAGAAATTACAGGGGAAAGTGCATTGCAGTTATTCAATACAAGTACCATGCAACCTGTGGATGGTTGGTTTCAGAATATGTTTCCGGTGCAACATTTTAATGTTGCAGCCGGACAAAGCACTGTGGTAAAATTCAGAACAGAAGTGCCTTATAATTTTAATGAAGCACTTACTTATCGTATTATAGCTAAAGGTGCTCCGTCAGGAGGCATGACAAAAGCAGTTAGTGACGGTGAAGAAGCAACCGTTCCTGTTTTAACCAATCGTATGCTGGTTACAGAATCTTTACCATTGCCTATGCGTGGAGATGGAACAAAAACATTTAAGTTTGAAAAACTCATCAACAATCAAAGTGAAAGTTTAACGAATCACAAATTCACACTAGAATTCACAAGCAATCCGGTGTGGTATGCTGTGCAGGCATTACCATATTTAATGGAGTACCCGTATGATTGTGCAGAACAAACCTGGAACAGGTTTTATGCAAATGCATTGGCATCGCACATTACTAATAAAATGCCACGCATAAAAGAAGTATTTGAAAAATGGAAAACAAAAGATGCAGCTGCGCTTATGAGTAATCTTCAAAAGAATGAAGAATTAAAAGCAGTACTGTTACAGGAAACTCCATGGGTTTTACAGGCAAAGAATGAAGAACAGCAAAAGAAAAATATTGCGTTGTTGTTTGATATGATTCGCATGAGTAAAGAATTAAGTAAATCCATTGCTCAGTTACAAAGTATGCAGGTAAGTAATGGTGGATTTGTTTGGTTTAAAGGCGGGCCCGATGATAGATATGTTACGCAATACATTGTTACAGGTATTGGCCATTTAAAAAAGTTGAATGCATTGCCAAAAGATCAGGAAAAAGCAATTAATGCAATTCTTACAAAAGCAATTCCTTATTTAGATAGCAAACTGAAAGAAGATTACGATAACCTCAAAAAATATAAAGCTAATCTGAAGAACAACAATCTCAGTTCTATCCAGATTCAATATTTGTATATGCGTAGTTTCTTTAATGAAATACCAAAAGCAGGTAATAATCAAACTGCGTACAATTATTATTTTAAACAAAGTAAGCAATATTGGATAAAACAAAGTAAGTACATGCAGGGAATGATTGCATTGGCATTGCATAGAAGTAAGGATATAAAAACGCCTTCTGCTATTTTAAAATCTTTAAAGGAAAATGCATTACTGAGTGAAGAAATGGGTATGTACTGGAAAGAATTTAATGCAGGTTATTACTGGTACCAGGCACCGGTTGAAGCACAAGCACTGATGATTGAAGTGTTTAGTGACATTACAAAAGATGAGAAAGCAGTTTCTGATTTAAAAACCTGGTTATTAAAACAAAAGCAAACACAAAACTGGAAAACAACCATTGCAACTGCAGAAGCTTGTTATGCGTTGTTGTTACAGGGAGGAAACTGGATAGCAACAGAACCGTTTGCTGAAATAAAAGCAGGTGATCAACTTTTTTCAACTGCCACTGAAACAACTGAAGCCGGCACCGGTTATTTTAAACGAAGCATAGAAGGCAATTTTGTAAAACCTTCCATGGGAAATATACAAGTAACAGTAAGTAAGAGTAACAATCAACCCACCTGGGGCAGTGCCTACTGGCAATATTTTGAAAACCTGGATAAGATTACTGCCAGTGAAACTCCATTAAAATTAAAAAAACAATATTTTGTTGAACGTAATACTGCTAATGGACCTGTTCTTACTCCGGTAAACGAAGGGGAAGAACTGAAAGTAGGTGATAAAATAAAAGTGCGTATTGAGTTAAGAGTTGACCGTAACATGGAATATGTACATATGAAAGATATGCGTTCAAGTTGTATGGAACCGGTAAATGTAATCAGTGAATATAAATGGCAGGGTGGTTTAGGTTATTATGAAACTACCAAAGATGCAAGTACTAACTTTTTCTTTGGCTGGTTAACAAAAGGAACTTATGTGTTTGAATACCCTTTGTTTATTACACATGCAGGTAATTACAGCAGCGGTATTACAACGATACAATGTATGTATGCACCTGAGTTTACGAGCCATAGTGAAGGCGTGAGGATAAAAGTGAGTGAGTAATTTTTATAATAAAAATGATAGTTTGAGAACTTTTATTCGTAATGAAAAAGCAAAATAAATTTTCATCTTATTTATTAATGCCACATCTACATAAATTTTGGATCGAAATAAAATGATTTATTTTAAAAAATGGCCGATTACTTTTTTGTGAATACGTTGACAGGAAAATTACTACAACTTTAAAGTTTCATGAACAGTAATAATATAACCTGAAAAATAAAAGTCACTTATTTAAAACAGAAATAATATTTCTATTCCTTCTTTTTCTTTTTTAAAATACTTTTCTTCTGCTTTACAGGTTTATAAATTTCTTTTGCCTTTACAATTAAAGTGGCCATTTCTTTTTGCCAGTAATCATTTGTATTTACTGCTGATGGCAACATTGTAATTAATTGATCCCAACCTGCACCTTTGAGATAAGGTGATTTCTTTAAGAGCATTCCAAAATACACAACAGCTGAAGAAAAGCGGTAACTGCTATCTACTTTCATAAAAGGGACAAAATTATTTTGTAAAGGATATAATTCTTTTACCTGTTTATCTGTTTCCGGTTCCTTAAAATTTAATTCTGCTGTAGCAAGAATTTTCCCCTCTGATATATCTGGTTTATTTAATTCAATTTCAAACACAGCTGTTACTGTATGCCCTGTTCCAATTTCTCCGCCTTCTACTGTACTGATTGTGTCATGTAACTGGTCTGTCCGGTTATCAAACCCAATCAATCGATACCATTTTACATACTCCGGTTTAAAACTTACATTGAGATAAGCATCATTGGCCACAGCATATAAAGTTTGTGTAAACTCTTTAACCAGTACTTTCTCTGCTTCCATTACATTATCGAGGTAAGCAAAATTTCCATTCCCCTTTTTTGCAAGCACTTCCAGTTTTGAATCTTTATAATTTCCCATCCCCACACCCAGGCAAGTAAGATAAATACCCGTTTGTTGCTTTTGGGTTATAAGTTGTATCATGGCATCTTCACTAACTTCACCTACGTTAAAATCGCCATCTGTTGCAAAAATAATACGGTTGTTTCCGCTTTTTTTAAATTTCCGTTGGGCAAGTGAATAGGCATTACGTAAAGCTGATTCACCTGGGGTATCACCAGATGCAGATAATGAATCAACAGTTGCTATAATTTTTTCTTTCTCTTTACCAGATGTTGGTTGCAATACAATGCCAACTGCACCTCCATATACCATAATAGAAATAGTATCTATTTCCCGCAGGTTTTGCACAAGCATACGAAATGCCGTTTTTAATAATGGCAGGCGGTTAGGTAAATCCATTGATCCGCTCACATCAATTAAAAACACAAGATTTGATGGAGGCAAATGCTCGGTATTGATTTTTTTAGCATGTAGCCGTAAGTATAATAACCGATGATTGCTATACCAGGGACAATCTGTTAGTTGTGATTCAACAAAAAATGTTTTACCAGGCAAGGGTTCTTTTAATTGTTGTGGAAAATAATTCAACATTTCCTCAATTCGAACTGCATTAACCGGTACAGCAGAATTCATATTAATAAACCGTCTAATATTGCTATAAGAAGCCTTATCAATATTCATTGAAAACCCAGTTGTAGGAAACAATTGTGTTTCTACAAATGAGTTTTCCTTTTGCTCAATATAAGTTTCACCTTTTGAAATAATAGTAAAACTCTTTCCGCTTTCTTTATTTTGAGTAACAGACAAATATTTCTGTTTTTGTACAGAAGTAATTACAGTTGGTTTTAATACAATATTATTATAGGCTGAACTGCTGATAAGTAATTTTACTTCTTCGTATCCATTTAAATAAAATAGAACAGAATCATTTTTTTCTGTTGAAGGAATTCCAAAACTTCCCGTGCTACCTGAATAATAAAACTGATTGGTTGAAAGTACCTGTATACGTACATAAGTAAGGGGATTGTTCTTTGCATCTTTTACTTCACCCCTGAAATAGAATTGTGCTTCCGTATGAATTACGAAAAGTAGTAAGAATGGCAGGCAAAGAAATAATTTTTTCATATAAGTCAGTCACTTCCTTTCCTTTCAGAAACAGCTAACCCTTATACTTGCTCTTCACTCAACTGATAAATTTCTTTCAGGTTTCTTCCCAGTCCGTCATAATCCAAGCCATACCCCAGCAAAAATTTATTGGGTACGGAGAAACCAAGATAATCAATTGCAATAGGATATTCTGTTGCTTCAGGCTTATGAAGTAATGCAGCAATTTTTAATGATGCCGGATGTTGATTAAAAAGTTGTGGCAAAAATGCATCCATTGTTTTTCCGGTATCTATAATATCTTCTATAATAATCACATGCCTGTTTACAATATCGGTATCTAAACCAATAGCAGTAATCACCTGTCCGCTTGATTTGGTTCCTTTGTATGAAGCCAGTTTAATAAAACAAATTTCCGCATCAATAGTAAGTTGTTTAAACAAATCTGATGCAAACATAAATGCTCCGTTGAGGATGGCAATAAATAAAGGACGCTTGTCTTTATAATCAGCATCAATTTGTTTAGCCAGTTCCTGCACACGTGCAAGTACGGTATCTTCAGTCATGTAAGGAGTAAAATATTTGTCGTGAACTTTTATTATAGACATTAAATTTATTTAAGAATGATCAGTTCTGTTCCTTCTTTTAATTCAGTTCCGTTTAATTGATTCCATTGCTGAAGTTCTGATAAGCTTACTTCGTATTTTTTAGAAATGCTGTATAATGTTTCTTTTGGCTGTACAACATGAATGGTTTTCTCCTGCGTACTGTTTACAGGATTTATTTCATCTGTTGATTGTGAAACAACAGCATTATTCTTTTTTGTACTGAGCTTAGGTGCGCCCGGAGCCGGTGATTGCAGATATAATTGTTCCCCTGTTGCAGGTTGCTGATTAACGGTTAAAAAATTCAGCTGCATCAAAGCATCTAAACGAATACCTTGTTCCTGTGCAATGGTATAAAGTGTTTCACCATCTGATACAACATGTGTTGCGTTTGCCCCTACTTTGCGCTTGCGTTGCAGGTAAACGAGCTGATCGCTTTCAACTGCTTCAGTTTCTTTTAAATCATTGAAATCATACAACCACTTAAGTGGCAGATTATACTGCTGAGCTATTGAAAGAAATGATGTTCCTTTTGTTACAAAGGTTACTCTTGTTTCATTTATTTTAAATTCACCTGTTGGGTAGTTAACAGCAGGCTTTTTTACTTCCGGTTGTACTATTGGTTTTTGTACAACAACTACCTGCCCTGCTTCGGGATTCATTTTAACCGGAACGGTAACAATGCTTTGTTGCTTTACCGGTGATTGAGGAAGATCAGTATTTACAACTGTTGATTCATCAGCTTTTTTCCTGCCCAATGCAATTAACGAATACTCATTCAACTTGTATGTTTCAATATACTTTATCAGCATTTCAGGATACTTAGGAT
Source organism: Lacibacter sp. (assembly GCA_036758725.1). Classification (GTDB taxonomy): domain Bacteria; phylum Bacteroidota; class Bacteroidia; order Chitinophagales; family Chitinophagaceae; genus Lacibacter. The sequence continues at coordinate 1,982 of DAIOWB010000055.1, read as the reverse complement.
TTGTTGCATAGCCCGCCTTTTTTAAACCATAAGCCCATGCTTTATAATCGGCAGGATCTAATGAAAATAAAAAGCTGTAATGTTTTCTGGTTACTAAAAAGTCTGAATGATCAATATAGGATTCTTCTGCAGTACTGTATTTTCTGAAACATTCACCTGGCGCATCATCATCATGACTTACCGATGGGCCTGTCCATGTTTCTTTACATTTAATTCCAAAATGGTTGTTTGATTTTTTAACCAGTTTGCTGTTTCCGTTTTCAGTTTCCACAATTCCTTGTGCTATGGTAATAGCAGCCGGCACGCCTGAACGGATCATTTCCTTCATGGCAATTTCCTTATACAAATTGATGTATTCTTCAATTGAAATGGTTTGTGCCTGAATGCCGGCAAAAATAAATAAACCAATAAAAAAAGATAATAACTTCAACTTCATAATCAACTCTGTTTTTTTCTGATGAGAAACAATCCGTCTCTCATGGTTAGTAATAATTTTTCAACTTCATCATCCTGAGCAATCATTTCGTTAAATGCATGAATGGCTTTTGCATTTTTTCCTTTTATTTCATCCTTCAGTACTTCACCATGAAACAATACATTATCTGCTAAAATAATACCACCGCTTCTTAAACGGGGTTTTACCATTTCATAGTATTTATTATAACCGGTTTTATCTGCATCAATAAACACCAGATCCCATGTTTCCTGCAAGGTTGGAATGATCTGTAAAGCATCACCCACATGCAGTTGTATTTTATTTTTCAAACCGGCTTTATCAAAATTTGTTTGTGCGATGGCTGCATCCTGTTCACGCATTTCAATGGTATGCAAAATGCCATCACTTGCTAAACCCTTTGCAAGACAAATACTGCTATACCCAACCATCGTTCCTATTTCAAGTATACGCTTAGGTTGAATGAGTTTACTGATGAATTCAAGGAACTGCCCCTGGAGATGACCGCTCAGCATTTGTGGATCTGCATGTGCTGCCATTGTTTCTTCAGCTATTTGCTTTAGCAATACATCTTCTTTTGAAGAATAATTTGCAGCATATGCTTCTGCTTTCGGATCAATCAACTCCAAGTAAAAAAGTTTCGGCAAAGATAGACCAGATGCTGCAAAGGGCAAAGGCTGAAATAGGCTTAAATAAGCCGCTTTAACATTTTAAATTTCCTGTTATTCAATTACTGGTTAATGCTTTGCACTTCTGCTTTTTGAGTTTTAGTTGAAATAAGATAAAGCCCCGTAAATGTAATGATGCCATTAATAAGTATAAGTTCATTACCAATTTTATACCCGCTGAAAATTGATTCAGAAATAGCATTCATACCTAATGTAATATGCAGCTTTGCTTCGTACCATGCCGGGCTGCTAAGCATATCCAGTAACAATGCAAGTAATGGTGCAATAATGGTAACCGGCCAGATATATTTTTCATTCAGCTTTCTGCTTGTAAGAATTCCAAAAGCAAATAATCCCAGTAACGGACCATAAGTAATACCTGCAAATTTTAAAATAAAATCAATAATGAGTTTATCGTTAATCCATTTAAACAATAACACCATCAGAAAAAACACAAAAGCAAACGTAAAATGCACTTTCAGTCTTGTACGCTTCTTTTCTTTTTCAGTTCCATTTGTTTTATTTAATCCCAGAATATCAATACAAAAACAGGAAGTGAGTGATGTAATGGCACCATCCACACTTGGAAATAAGGCTGAGATGATAGCAATGATAAAGATGATACCAATTGAAGCGCTGAAAGCACTGCTTAATGCAATAGTTGGAAACAAATCATCGGGAGGTACCGTAATTCCATTTGTACTGGCATATAAATAAAGCACCCCACCCAAAACAAGGAACATAAAATTAACCAGCATTAATACTGCCGTAAACGTCATCATATTTTTTTGCGAATCTTTCAGGTTTTTTACACTGATGTTTTTCTGCATCATTTCCTGGTCTAAACCCGTCATGGCAAT
>DAIOWB010000054.1:6116-12184 GCA_036758725.1 Lacibacter sp. | reverse complement strand
CCAAACCATTTTCCTACAAACACATCCAGCCATCGTTGTGGTAAAATGCCTTTAAAAAACGGAACGGTATAAACAATCCATGGCATACGTACATAAATTTTATTTTTCTTTACGCCATCTATAATTTGCTTTGCAGCAGCATCAGGTTTCAGAATTGGAACTATGGGAGAACGAACACCTTCAAACATACCCGTATTAATATAAGAAGGAGTAACTGTAGTTACATGGAGGTCTTTTGAAATAGCTTCCAGTTCTAAACGTACACTTTCACTCCAACCTATAACTGCATGTTTACTTGCAACATACACAGCCATTTTAGGAGTTGCAATATGACCTGCTGCTGATGCAATATTAATGATGTGCCCTTTTTTCTTTTCAATCATGCCCGGAATAAATTCAAGTGCCACATGCATCAAGGCACTTGCATTAATACTCATGGTAAAATCAATATCACGGTGTGAATGATATTGAAATTCCTTTCCAATAATTACACCTGCATTATTAAATAATAAATCAACCCCTCCAAACTTTTGTTTGATATCTGTTGCAGCCATTATAATTTCATCAACGTTACTTACATCTACATGATAGGTATGTACTTCAAAACCTTTTGCAAGCAGTTCTGATGCAACCTCATTTGTTTTTTTTCGGTCAATATCCCAGACGATTAAGCGTTTGGCGCCTTCAAGTAAACAGAGTTCGCCCATTAGCTTTCCAATTCCTGAAGCACCACCGGTTATTAATACTGTAGAATCTTTTATCTGGCTCATACAAACAATTTATGGCAATGTAGAAATCATTTAGCATTTTTGAACAGTTATGGAAACAATCTGGCAACTTTTTATTGAAGGAATGAAACAAACCACCCTGCTTGAATATATAGCTGTGTTTGCAGGCATTGCCAGCGTTTGGTTCAGCCGTAAAGAAAATATTCTTGTTTATCCTGTTGGGCTGATTAATACTGTTATATATATCTGGCTTAGTTTTAAGGGCAGCCTTTTTGGAGAAGCAGCTGTTAATTTTTATTATACAGTCATGAGTGTTTATGGCTGGTACTTATGGGCAAGGAAAGATCAGCAACATCAGCACCTGGTGCATATCACTTTCTCGAATAAAAAATGGTGGCTGTATCAGCTCTTATTTTTTACTTTTTTTTATATTGCTTTGTATTTTTCACTTGCATACCTCAAACAAAACTTTGCACCCGGCGCCATTCCCTGGGCCGATTCATTTGCAGCAGCATCGGCTTTTACCGGTATGTGGTTAATGACAAAAAAGAAAGTAGAAAGCTGGTATTGGTGGATTGCAACAAACATTGCATCAATACCACTGTATTTTGTAAAACAATATGTATTTACAAGTGTTTATTATATAGTATTACTGGTAATGGCTGTGTATGGATTAATTGAATGGAAGAAAAGAAGTAAAAATACGATCGTGTAAATACAATTGTTTTGTCTTGTTTCAAACCTTATTTTGCGTGCTCATGACCCAAATTAAAAAAGTTGTAATCATCGGCCCTGAATCTACTGGTAAATCTTATTTGTGCGAAAAACTTGCACTACATTATCATTCATCGTGGGTACCAGAATATGCAAGAGAGTATTTATATGCAGTTGGTGGTAAATATTCGTATGATGATTTACTGATCATTGCCAAAAATCAACTTGATCTTGAAAACAAGTATACTGAAGATGCCATTCAAAAGGGGCATAATACCATATTTATAGACACTGATATGTTTGTGATGAAAGTATGGTGTGAATATGTTTATGGAAAATGCCATCCCTGGATTAACAGACAAGCTCAGTCGCAACAATATAATTTATATCTGCTTTGTAAACCCGATATCCCCTGGGTAAAAGATACGCTTCGGGAATATCCTGATCTTGAAACAAGAGAAAAACTTTTTACTATTTATCAGGAAACATTATCGAAACAAACAGTTCCCTGGCATATTATAAGTGGTAATTATGATGAGCGATTTGCCAAGGCGTCAAGTGCAGTTGATGCAATTTTAAAATAGATTTTAATTCTTTGCTTTATCATTAATTAGTTTTTGAATATCAGGATCACTATCCAGGTTATTCATTTGCCTCACCACCCATCCCGATCGTATGGAAACATATCTTGATAAAGGTTTTACCTGATACTTTTTAGGATTTGGCAAACAGGCAGCAATTTGTGCAGCTTCAGTTCTTGTTAATTTAGATGCAGGCTTCTGAAAGTATTGTTGAGCTGCAGCTTCCATTCCATAAATACCTTTCCCCATTTCAATTACATTAAGATAAACTTCCAGAATTCTTTTTTTACCCCAAATCCATTCTATCATTTTGGTAAAATATACTTCCATTCCTTTTCTTATCCAACTACGCCCCTGCCACAGAAAAACATTCTTTGCTGTTTGTTGTGATAAAGTAGAAGCACCACGGTACCTGTTTGGTTTTCGTTTATTGTAAGCCATTGCTTTTTCTATACTTTTCCAATCCAGTCCGCTATGATCAGGAAATAGCTGATCTTCTGATGCTATAACAGAAAGCCTTGCATTGGCCGACATATTTTCAATAGAAATATAATCTCTTTTCAAACCATCACCTTTTATGAAACTTACCAGTTGAGTTATTGTGATAGGCGGATTGATCCATTTTAATAAAACAATATAAACTAACTGGGCTATAAATAAAAGAATGAACAAACGTTTTAGAAAACGAAAAACTCTTTGTAAGAACGACTTATTTTTTTGAACAGATTTTTTTGCTGCCATTGCTGCAATATACATTATGGATTTTTGTTTGGAACAACTTCTGCAGGGTAAAGATCTAAAACCTGTATGTCATACTTATCACCAATAGTATATCTTTTTGAACCGGAAGTAACCAGCTGTTTAATATTATAAAACAAAACAGGTGCATATACCAGGCTTACTGCACCTAAAAATGATTTAAGAAAAGATTCACCACTTATAACAAGCCCGGCAGTAAACAAAGGAATGCCTGCATTACTATACAGAAAAAGTTCTTTACTGTAAGGAATGAACGGTTGCCTGCCACCCGATTTTTTAAAGACAGCCGCAATGTCATTTTTATGAATACCACTTCCAATGAAATAGATACTGTCGTTTTGTAAGAGTCGAATTACCCCGCTGTATTTTAATCCGGTAATTGTTTGAATGTGAATTAGCGATCCTTCCTTGTAACGTTTATATGCAATCCTGTTTTTTCTTAATATTAACTGATTAAACTGGGCACTTGCTTCAATGGCTAGAAGCGTGATGATGAATATGAAAATTGATTTGATATATTTTTTCAATTCATTATTTTTTGTAAAGAAGAATTCCGGTAATTAATACAATTCCAAATACAATTAAAATAATACCTGATAATTTATTAACGATTGTAATGGTTTTAAGTGTGAGTTTTTTTCGCAATCGGTTTGCAAGAAAAATTTTAAACAGGTCGGCCATAAATACAACTATAAGACAAGAAGTGAACAAAGCAATACGTTCATTCACCGGGGTTGTAACAAATGCAGTTGCACAGGTAAACCAAAAAGCAATAACTCCCGGATTTAATACATTAACAAAATAGCCGCCAAAAAAAATACGGATATAGTCGCTGGTATTACGCTTCATTTCTAAACCATCGCCTATTTCATTGAGTTGTACTTTTTTAAAGAACAGAAAATAAATACCCATACATAACAGCAGTATGCTTCCCCCAATACCAATTACTTTTTCAAACCTGAGCAGGCGGTTAAAAAATTCAGTAAAAACATTGCTGATGAGTACCCAGGTAACATCACTGGCTGCCACACCAATGGCAAAACTTAACCCGCCTTTGTGGCCATTGTTGATGCTTTGTTTAATAACAGAAAATACAACAGGGCCAACACTCACAGATAACAGTAAGCCTAAAGCAAGCCCTTGTAAAATTGCCTGGGTCATATTGTTTATTCACTTGTAAAATAAACCTGTTCAATCAAAAGATCAAAGAAAATAAAAAAAGAAAGGGAAGAAAAAGAAACCGTGTTTTAGATTTTACCAGTTGCCAGAAAAGTTTTCCAGTCGGCCAGCATTTTTCCTTTTAATACTCTGGGAAATTTATGTTGCGAACCAATCTTACCTTTCAAACGCATAAAATCCATAAATTTTGATTCGGGTAAAATATCGAGGTACACATCTTTTAATGCACTGGTACGCTCAACAGCATAATCATCATTAATAACTTTAAGTGCATCGTCAATTTTTTTTCCTAATACATTGGCAGTAATATGATCATTACAGGCAACATACCAATGATGGGCAAAGAAATTACCATGCGGTTCACCCACAACGGTATATTCAGGAATAGAAACGTTTAGTTCATCACTTACCGTTTCAATAGCTTTATTCATGTTATCAACACTCAGGTGTTCACCTACCAGGCTCAGAAAATGTTTTGTTCTTCCGGTAATAATAATTTCACACTTTTCTTTATCAGTAAACCGAATGGTATCGCCAATTAAATATCTCCATGCACCGGCGCTTGTACTTAAGAGCAGCGCATAATCTTTTCCTTCTTCCACTTCATGAATCATGAGTGCCTCCGGTTTATCTTTTATATTTCCATCAGCATCAAAATTCTTTTCTTCAAATGGAACAAACTCTAAAAAGATATGTTCGTTTGTAACCAACTTCATAGAGTCTGCATCTTTCCTGTTCTGATAGGCAATAAAACCTTCACTTGCAAGATATGTTTCAATATAGATTAACGGCTTGCCCAATAATTTTTCAAAGCCATGTTTGTAAGGCTCAAATGCAACACCACCATGAACAAAAACAGCAAGGTTGGGCCATATTTCATGTATGTTCCTGAGTTTGTAACGTTCAATAATCATTTCCATACACATTTGCATCCATGCAGGAACGCCTGTAAGAAAACCAATATCCCAGTTGGGGGCTTCGTTAACGATGTACTCAAGTTTTTTATTCCAGTCTTTTGTTTGTGCTATTTTTTTACCTGGCTTATAAAACGGACTAAACCAAAAAGGAACTTTCTTTGCTGTTATACCACTTAAATCACCTGAATAATAACCAGGGCCTTTTTGCAAATCTGTACTACCACCCAGCATTAACCACCCTTTACCTAAACTGCGTACAGGCAAATCATCATAGGTGCGTAACGTAAGCAAACTTTTTATCATGGCAATGCGGTTGCCACGCATAAGATCATTGGTAATAGGAATGTATTTACTGGCTGCTTCACTGGTGCCCGAACTAAGGGCAAAATATTTTATAGCACCGGGCCAGCAAACATCTGTTTCACCTTCCAGTGTTTTATGCCACCACTGAGAATAAATTTTATTGTAATCAAATACCGGAACAAGCTCCTGGAATTTTTTTCCGGGATGGCGGCTGTTTAAAATTTCATCAAAATGATAGTGTTGTCCAAATTGAGTATGCGTTGCTTTCCTCAACAATTTTTTAAGCACTTTAACCTGCTGCCTTTTGGGAGAGTTCACAGGCAGATTTAAAGCCTTGCTCAACGATTTTGGAAGATTCAGTTCAAATAATGACATGCGTTTCGTTCAGTGTTGACAAATGTAACAACTCAATGACTATTTCATGAGTATATTTTCTGTTTTTTATAAGGCCAGCAACAGGTTTAATCATCTTAGTTTATCCCTAATTTTTGATAATTAAGTACAATACTGCGAAGATCATAAAGCGGCTCATACTCCCGGGCATACCATTCATTGGCAAGTAACAATGCTTCTACATTCAGTTGGGTTTGATTGTGAGGCACTGCAGCTGGGCCCAATACAGAAGGCTTCAGTTTGGGTAAATGCGGATACTGGAACGTATAGCCGATCCATGTTTTTTGATATAGTAAAACTTCAATACTATGTTTTAATAAAGTAACGGGATGTTTATTAAACAAAAAATGAAACGGAAAAAAAAGTAACAGGATCAATGAGGAAATAACATCAATTAATCTTTTTAAACGAAGATTTACAGATTTGGATAATTGATAGCTATGGTTGTTTAGTACCTGACCTGCTTCGTTCTTAGAATCACTGCCAACTATACT
>DAIOWB010000054.1:4426-6016 GCA_036758725.1 Lacibacter sp. | reverse complement strand
TTGAAATGAAGAATGGAACGTTCGCTGAAATAATAATTTTTATAACCTGCTTTTTGAATACGGTAACTGAGATCTACATCTTCACCATACATAAAAAAGTTTTCATCAAACCCACCGTTTTTATTCAGCACTTCTTTTTTAATCATCATAAAAGCACCTGCCAGTACATCAATTTCATGATTCTGATGTTCATCTAAATAACCTAAATGATAACGGCTAAATGTTTTTGATTTTGGAAAAAGAAAAGACAATCCGCTTAGTTTATAAAAAGAAGTGAGAGGTGATGGAAAAGAGCGCTTGCTTTCCGGTAAAAAATTTCCTCTGCCATCGAGCATGCGTATACCTAAAGCACCTGCATCTTCTGTTTTTTCTAAAAACGAAATACAAGCAGCAAAACAATCTTCTGCAACAATAGTATCCGGGTTGAGGAATAAAACAATTTCACCTTTAGCAATTTTCAACGCCTGGTTACAAGCTTTGCCGAAACCAACATTTTCATTGTTCCAGATAAAATGAATGTTTGAAAATTTTGGTTCAAGGTATTGCCTGCTTCCATCTGTTGATGCATTATCTACCACAAACACTTCTGCATTGATTCCTGCAACAGCTTTTTGCACAGAAAGCAGGCACTGCTCCAGGAAGTACTTAACGTTGTAGTTTACTATGATTACTGAAAGTTTCAAGTTGCTGTTAAATGTTCAAATCTAAAATCAAAAATCTGCAATCTCAAATCTGTCTTTCTATCTTTGCGCATGCTTAAACAAACGCTGATAGCTGCAACACAGGCAGGAGCAGAACAATTAAAACATTTCTTTGATAAAAAATATACTATTTCAACAAAGGAAGGGATTAACGATCTGGTTACTGAAGCTGATCATGCATCGGAAAAAGCCATCTTTGAAGTCATCAGAAAAGAATTTCCTGATCATTATATTTTAAGTGAAGAAGCAGGAGATTTGAAACAGGACTCCAACTATAAATGGATTATTGATCCTATTGATGGTACAGTAAACTTTGCAAACGGTATTCCCATTTGTTGCGTAAGTATTGGTATTGAAAAAGATGGGAAAATGATTTTGGGTGCGGTTTATAACCCTTTTATGAATGAATTTTTTTTAGCAGAAAGGGGTAAGGGTTCAACATTAAACGATAAAGCAATTCATGTAAGCAAACAAAGCGAAGTGATGAAAGCCTGTTTGGTAACTGGTTTCCCATATACTTACCTGGATATGGTAAACGGACCATTAGAAGTGTTTGAACGGTTTATACGCAAAGGTGTTCCGGTAAGAAGACTGGGAAGTGCGGCTATTGATTTGTGTTGGGTAGCTGCAGGACGCTTTGATGGTTTTTATGAACACAGTTTAAAAGCATGGGATAGTGCAGCAGGGTTTTTAATTGTAGAAGAAGCCGGCGGAACCATTACCGATTTTGAAGGAAATGATTATTCGCCCTATCAGCCGCATTTAGTTGCAACCAACGGGAAAATACATCAGGAGTTGCTGGATGTGGTGAATGACAGGAAGAAACTTTAAATCAATAATGATGATGTGATATGGCAAAATTGTAGATTTTAGATTTACGATTGCAGAA
>DAIOWB010000054.1:0-4326 GCA_036758725.1 Lacibacter sp. | reverse complement strand
ATGATGATGTGATATGGCAAAATTGTAGATTTTAGATTTACGATTGCAGAACAATTACGAGATACGAAGTACGAAGTACTCAAGTTCGAACAGGCGGATTATTTTATTATATAAAAATAATTTATGCAGGATTTTAAACAACGCACTTTTATATTTTCGGTTGCTGTTGGGAAACTGATCCTTGATCTTCCTTATAATGTAGTTAATAAAGCATATGCCGGACAATTGATCAGAAGTTCTTCTTCTGTTGGTGCAAATTACAGAGCGGCAAAGAGAGCAAAGTCGGATGCTGATTTTATCAATAAATTGAAGATATGTGAAGAAGAAGCTGATGAATCAGTTTATTTTTTAGAACTGCTTAAAGAATTTAATGAACCGTATTCTGAAAGAGTTTCAGGATTAATTAAAGAAGCCAATGAAATTTTAAAAATTATTGTTGCCTCAATTATCACAACAAGAGAAAGGATAAATAAAAACGGAAATTAATAACAACGAAAAACAGGATCTTCGTACTCAAGTACTTCGTACCTCGTATTTCGTACTTAAAAAAATTAAAATGGGCGAAGAAAGAACAGAAATCTCATCCCTCGGGGAATTTGGTTTAATAGATCATTTAACAAAAAACATTGAGCATCAAAATGCATCAACCATACTGGGTGTGGGCGATGATGCTGCAGTAATAGATCACTTTGGAAAGCAAACGGTGATTACAACCGATTTGTTAATGGAAGGCGTACATTTTGATTTGATGTATACCCCATTAAAGCATCTTGGTTATAAAAGCATTATTGTAAACCTCAGCGATATTTATGCAATGAATGCTACACCTACACAGGTGATCATGAGCCTCGGCATCAGCAACCGGTTTAGTGTTGAAGCACTGGAAGAATTTTATGAAGGCGTTTATATTGCCTGTGAAAAATACGGAGTTGATTTAGTTGGTGGCGATACTACCTCATCTCAAAAAGGATTTGTAATCAGCGTTACGGCATTGGGAGAAGTGGCACCCGATGCCTTTGTAAAACGCAGTACGGCAAAAGTGAACGATTTAATTTGTGTGAGTGGCTATTTAGGAGGCGCCTATCTTGGATTGCTGTTGCTTGAACGGGAAAAGAAAATTTTCCTTGAAACAAAAGGTGTACAACCCGACCTGGAAGAAAGAGATTACATTGTTGGCCGCTTATTAAAACCGGAAGCAAGAAAAGATATCATTGATTTTTTTGAAAAAGAAAAAATCACTCCTACAGCTATGATGGACATCAGCGATGGATTAAGCAGTGAGGTGTTGCATATTTGTAAACAAAGTCATGTAGGTGCATTAATTTATGAAGACAAGCTGCCCGTTCATCCCGATGCAAAAGAATTTGCTTATAAACTTGAAATAGATCCTACTGCCTGTGCGTTAAGCGGAGGTGAGGATTATGAATTGCTCTTTACACTATCACAAGCAGATTACGACAAAGTGAAAGATGCTCTTGGTATCCACATTATTGGTCATGTTACAGAAGAAAAAGAGGGTGCATCAATTCTTACAAAAGGTGGAAATAAATTTCCGCTTACTGCACAGGGCTGGAATGCTTTTGGCAAATAGAAAAAACAATGAAGCTTTCTTATCTGATTTATATTTTATTGTTGAATGTATTTTTTACAGCCTGCGCTGTATCAAATCATGCTGTATATACACCACAGAAAAAAATAGCAGCACAACAACTGAAAGAAGATTTACAGGTGATGGAAGAAACGTTGAGGCGCAATCATCCTTCTCTTACATGGTATACTTCTGAAGATACCATCAATGCTTCTTTTCAACGGGCATATGGTTTACTGAAAGATTCAATGAATGAAATAGAATTTCGTAACCTCCTGGCCGAAACCGTTTTCCCTATTCGCTGTGGACATACCAGTTTGCGTTTTTCAACCAAATATTATCAATATATCAGTAAACACAGGGAGGCAACTTTTCCATTAGGATTAAAAATTATCAATGACAGCTGCTTGGTTGTTACAACGAATTTGTTTCGGAAAGATTCGCTTATCAGAACAGGAACAGTGATTCAATCAATTAATGGAATGGGTTCAAAAAAAATAATTGACTCAATGCTTCCGCTAATATCTATTGATGGGTATTCTAAAAATTTCAGCTATCAGAATTTAAGCAATAGTTTTTCTACTTATTATAACAACAGGTTTGGCGTACAAAAAAATTATGTGATTGATTTTTTAAATCATCATGGGGAAGTTGAGCAAAAAGTACTGAATAAGTTTGACCCAAGTAAAGATACAGCAGACAGAAGGCCCTTTGTTGTTGATCCTTTACGAACACCACAACAACAAATTTCAAGACATCAACGGCAATTGCAACGGATACGCAGTTTTCAGATTGATTCAACAAACAGCTATGCAACGTTAAGGTTAAACAGTTTTGGCCCGGGGTTAAGAAGACATTATCTGAGAAAAACGTTCAGGGAAATAAAAAAGAAAAAGATAGATCAACTGATTATTGATGTTAGAAATAACGGAGGCGGAATAATCAAAACATCTCTGTTTCTAACAAGGCTTATTAAACAAAAGCCTTTTGTATTTGCAGATTCAATATACTCAACTCATAGAAAAATCAGAAGCAATGCAAAAGTGTATAAAAAAGTAATTTATAATCTTGGCCTTTTCTTCTTAACTAAAAAAATAACTGACAGCCAATTTCATTTCAGGTATTTCAATACTAAAACGGTAAAGCCTGCAAAAAACAATTTTAACGGGCAGGTTTATGTATTAACTGGAGGTTATTCTTTTTCAGCCACCACTTTATTTGCTGCTGCTGTTAAGGGGCAGGAAAATGTGAGCATTGTTGGGGAAGAAACCGGCGGAGGTTATTATGGAAACAATGGCGTGTTTATTACTGAAATGGTTTTGCCTCATTCAAAAATCCGTGTACGGGTTCCTTTATTCCGCATTGTAAATAATATTCATTATCCAAAAAACGGAAGAGGAGTGTTGCCTGATATTGAAGTAAAACCCAATGCAGAAACCATTCGGTTAAATAAAGACCCGAAAATGGAAAAAGTAATTGAGATGATAAAGCAAAAGAAAAACAAGTAGAAAAAATAGTTGATCATCTGAATCTAGTTCACAAACATTCCATTTCTCATCACCTTCTTCACCATTCTTTCTTTAGAAAGAATAATAAGATCTGCACAAAACCCTTTTTCAATTTTTCCAAACTGTGATTCAATGTTTGCAACTTTTGCCGGATAGGTTGATGCCATGCGTAAAGATTCTTCCAGTGAAATACCCACTTCATCAACACAATTGTTTACAGCTTTCATCATGGTTAATGAAGAACCAGACAAAGTTCCATCAGGCAATGTATACCGATCCTGTTTAAACAGATGCTGGTATTCACCTTCGGTTGTTTCTGCTACAGCATCGGTTATTAAAAACAATCGTTCTTTCAATATTTTTTTACTGATGCGTACCGATGCATAATCTGTATGCACACCATCACATACAATGCTGCATGTGATGTTTGCATGATCATAAACCGCACCAACCATGCCGGGTTCACGGCCTTGTAATGGAGACATGGCATTGAATAGATGCGTAACAGTGGATATACCTTTATTGAAAGCGTTTGTTGCCTGCAGGTATGTTGCATTACTATGACCAGCTGAAACCAGAACATCATGATCCAGCAAAAGCTGAATGACTTCATCGCTGCAACATTCAGGAGCAAGTGTCATCATTTTAATTACTCCTTCACTTTTATCAAGCAGGTACTTGATTGTTTCTGTTGTTGGTTGTTTAATACATTTTTCAAGATGAGCACCTCTTTTTATTGGATTAATAAAAGGTCCTTCTAAATGCAAACCCAGCAACCCATTTTTATTTTCTTTTTGATAAGCAACCACTACTTCAACTCCCTTCTTCAGTTTTTCAAATGTATTGGTTGCCATGGTTATAAAGAAACGGGTACAGCCGCCACTGATGCAATAAGCATCTGTTGCATCAATAGAATCAAAACTCAGTTCATGTGAAAATAATTTTCCATTTCCTCCGTACAATTGCAGATCTATAAACGAAGGAACAAGATAGTTTCCATCTAAATCAAACTGCTCAGCACCTGATGGAATTTCAGTTGAAGAAAGTACATCAGCAATCAAATTGTCTTTAATTAAAACAGCTACATTGTTTCTGAACTCCCTGCCATCAAAAACAATTCCATTGTAAAATGCAATCATGAGAAGAAGAAATTTAAATCATGATGCTGAAATCATCAGCATCTTTTAAGAAAGGAAGTTTGTTTCTGATATCCTGTAATTTTTCTTTTGA
>DAIOWB010000053.1:5896-12188 GCA_036758725.1 Lacibacter sp. | reverse complement strand
AATTCCTGAAAAAGTGAAACTGTTACTTGAACAAACAGATAAAGTAAAAGAAATAGGATTGAAGTATAAAGATGCAAGAGACTTTTTATACCTGGGCCGTGGATATAATTTTCCTGTTGCATTAGAAGGTGCATTAAAGCTGAAAGAAATTACTTACATCCATGCAGAGGGATATCCTGCGGCAGAAATGAAACACGGGCCTATTGCATTGGTTGATGATCAGCTACCAGTTGTGTTTGTAGCTACTAAAGATGCTTACTATGAAAAAATTGTAAGTAATATACAGGAAATTAAAGCTCGTAAAGGATTGGTAATTGCTGTGATTTCTGAAAATGATACCACCATTCCGCCAATGGCCAATGATGTAATGTTTGTGCCTGAAGCGGATGAAATTGTTGCTCCTATATTAAGTGTAATTCCTTTACAACTTCTTTCTTATTATATTGGAGTGGCAAAAGGATTAGATGTAGACAAACCAAGAAACCTTGCAAAGAGTGTAACGGTTGAATAGTTTATAGTTTATAGTTTTTAGTTTGTAGTTCATAGTTAAAAATACCAAACCGAAAACTGTAAATGATCTGGATTAACTAAAAACTTGTATGAACCCCATTATAAAAAAACCAATTGCAGAAATTGGTTACAACTTTATACCACAGCCATTTCTTCCTAAAGGAAAAAATGAATATTACCTGCGTAATAAACAAAACAGAAGTGGTATTCTTTACCGCAGGCTCACTGCACTTGAAATTGAAGTATTAGTCAGAAACAGAAACACTTCAGATAACTGGAATAATATTCTGGTATCGGACCCCTTTCACCCCGAGCTGGTAAAAAACTGCCGGTTTTATGGCCTTGTACGTATTGGTAAACTGGAACCTTATGTACTTGAATTTCATGCTGTAAAAATTCAGGTTGGTTTATATGACAGTATGATTATCAGTTGCGACCTTGGTGACAATGTAGTAATTGATAATGTGCATTATATCTCACATTATATTGTTGGTAACGAAGTAATCATTACCAATGTACATGAAATGAGTACAACCAACTATGCCAAATTTGGCAATGGTGTTTTAAAAGATGGAGAAGAAGAAGATATACGTATATGGCTTGAAGTGTGTAATGAAAATGCCGGCAGAAAAATTATTCCTTTCAATGGTATGTTACCCGGCGATGCATGGCTATGGAGCCGCAACAGAGATAATAAAACTTTACAAACTAAATTTAAAGAGTTTACAGAACACAAGTTTGATACCCTCCGTGGTTATTATGGAAAAGTGGGCGACCGTACAGTAATTAAAAGCTGCAACATTATTAAAGATGTATGGATTGGAAATGAAGCTTATTTAAAAGGAGCTAATAAATTAAAAAATCTAACAATCAATTCTTCTGCTAATGCAAGATCGCAGGTGGGTGAAGGTTGTGAACTGGTGAATGGTATCGTAGGTGAAGGTTGCCGAATTTTTTATGGAGTAAAAGCTGTACGTTTTTACATGGCATCACATTCACAACTAAAGTATGGTGCAAGGCTTATTAATTCTTATCTCGGCAACAATGCAACCATCTCCTGCTGTGAAGTATTGAACTCACTTATTTTTCCTGCACATGAACAACATCATAATAATTCTTTTTTATGTGCAGCATTGGTAATGGGACAAAGCAATATTGCTGCCGGTGCTACTTTGGGTAGTAATCATAACAGCCGCAGTGCCGATGGTGAGTTTATTGCCGGCCGTGGCTTTTGGCCATCGTTATGTGTAAGTATTAAGCATAATTCCAAATTTGCAAACTATACTTTGCTGGCAAAAGGCGATTACCCGGCCGAGTTAAATATTCCTATTCCTTTTTCGTTGGTGAGTAATGAAGAATCAACTAATCAATTGATTCTGATGCCGGGCTATTGGTTTATGTATAATATGTATGCATTGGCCCGTAACGCATGGAAATATATTGACCGTGATAACCGAATTGATAAAACACAACTGCTTGAATATGATTTTCTGGCGCCCGACAGTATTAATGAAATTATTACATCATTGCAGCTGATGGAGTTATATACCGGAAAAGCTTCACTCATTAAACAAGATTCAAAAAAAGCATGGACCGGTGAAGCATGTATTAATGAAGGAAAAAAACTTTTAGAAGCGAATGATTCGATTTTAGATAAGTTAGAAATTTTAGCTGATGGATTTGAAAATTCAAAGCGGAAAGTTGTGCTGATAAAAGTGAGGCAGAGTTATAGCCTGTACAAAGAGCTGGTAATATATTATGCAGTTGATCAATTACTGAAATATATAGCTGATAAGAAAATCATTTCATTAAATTCTTTATTGAAAGCTTTACCTGCAAAGAAAAAAAGAAACAACTGGATAAATGCCGGTGGTCAATTAATGGAAGAAGCTGAGCTGGTTAAATTGAAAGAAAGAATTACAACAGGCAAAATTAAAAGCTGGGATGCTGTACATACTTTTTACAGAAATCAATCAGCATTATATACAGAAAGAAAACTACAGCATGCTTTGGCATCATTGTTTGAAATAACCGACACAAAAGAATTAAATAAGCAAAACCTAAAGCTTTACTTCCAGCAGTTTTTAAATACAAAGGAATGGATGGTAAAAGGAATCTATGATTCAAGGGCAAAAGATTACAGCAACCCGTTTCGTAAAATGATTTATGAAACCCAAGCTGAAATGGATGAGGTTATTGGCAAACTGAAAGACAACTCATTTATTCAACAGCAGGAGAAAGAATTAAAAACCACAAAGTCAAAAATTCAAAAGATTAGTAAAGAATTTAAATTATAAATAGAGAACTGTATTTAAATCTTCCGGAGTTTTATATCATGAAAAAGCCGCTTCATTTAAGAAGCGGCTTTTTCATTAAACGTTATTTTTTATTCTCCCCAGATATTATCTTTTCCTTCTATCCACAACTTTACTAATTCAGTTGTTACAGATTTTGGTCTTTCCAAAGGGAAGCCCAATGCTCTGTCCCAGATTAAACTGGCCATTACACCTAAAGCACGGCTTACAGCAAAAAGAACCGTATAATATTCATATTCCACCATGCCATAATGTACAAGTAATGCACCGCTGTGAGCATCTACATTGGGCCATGGATTTTTTATTTTTCCTACTGATTGTAAAATAGGCGGTACAACTTCATAAATATTCCAAACGGTATTCAACAATTTATCATCGGGCATATGTTGTTTACCAAATTCCATTTGTGCAGTATATCTGGGATCAGTTTTGCGTAATACAGCATGGCCATAACCCGGAACCACTTTTCCTTCGCTTAATGTTTTCTTTACATACTCAGCAATCTGATCTTTGGTTGGAGCATCAGTATTTAAACTTTCCTGCATTTCATAAATCCACTTAATAACTTCCTGATTTGCCAATCCGTGTAATGGACCAGCTAAGCCGTTCATACCTGCAGCATATGCCAGGTATGGATCACTTAAAGTTGAGCCAACCAGATGCGTAGTGTGTGCAGAAACGTTACCCCCTTCATGATCGGCATGGATAGTCATATACAAACGCATGAGCTCCATAAATCCGTGATCTTCGTAACCAAGCATATGTGCAAGGTTACCGGCCCAGTCTAATAATCCGTTTGGATGGATATGTTCATTGTTTTTATACTTACGTCGATAGATATATGCTGCTATACGTGGTAACCTGGCAATTAAAATCATTGCATCATCAAAAACAGGTTCCCAATAATCTTTTTTATTAAGGCCTTCAGCATATTTTTTTGCGAAATAACTTTCTGTTTGTAATGCCATCACACCTACAACAAACATTGTCATAGGATGTGTACTTATTGGCAAAGCATCAATAGCAGCAAACACATGATTGGGTACATGGCTGCGGCGTTGCCAGATGTCCGTTACCCGGTTTGCCGCTTCATCATCGGGTAATTCACCAATCAACATTAAATAAAACAAACCTTCAGGTAATGGTTGTTCACCATTTTTTGGCGCTTTGGGAAGTTTTTGCTGAAGTTCGGGAATTGAATAGCCTCTGAAACGGATTCCTTCCTGTGAATCTAATAATGAAGTTTCACTTACAAGGCCCGTTATTCCACGCATTCCCTGGTAAATCTGAGCAAGCGTTACTTCACCAATAACCTTGTTACCATGATCTTTTAAAAGTTGTTTTATTTCTGCATTTGCAGCATCTGCATTCGCTTTAAACCTGTCTTTAAAAATGCCCATATAGAATAAATTAAGGGGATGTACGATAGATAGTTCAAAGTTAGTTTAAACAACGTCTGGAATTGCAATCCTTACAATAAAAATTATTTTTTTGTTGCTATTTAGGAGCCCGTTTATATAACCAATATGCAACAAAAGCAAAAAGCAGATTGGGTAGCCAGGCAGCAATAAAAGGCGACAGATTTCCTTTTGTTGAGAATACCATTGAGAATTTGTCGATGATGATAAAAGTAACACCAATGATAAATGCCAATGCCAGATGAAAACCGCTTCCGCCTCTTATTTTACGGCATGCTAATATTGCTGCAATCATGGTCATGATTATAACCGAGATAGCACTGGAATCTCTTCGGTAACGTTCAAATAAAACAGCATTAATATCTTCTGAACCTCTTATTTTTTCCTGTTTAATGAAGCGGTTAAGTTCGGGTGTTTTTAATTTGTCTTTTTTATACTCATCTTCTGAAATATCTGATGGCCTGTATCCGAGATTGAGATAGTAATTAGAAATCATTTTTACTTCTTCTTTTAAACCATCAATTTTTCTTTCAATACCACTTTCCAGTTTCCATTGCTTTTTTGCTGTATCCCAGGTAATGGTTTCGGAACGCAGGTTATAAAACACCTGGTTGTTTTTTATTTTTTCAAGAAAAAAACCATTGCCACTCTTAGCTGTTGTATCATAGGTACGCATACCGGCATAAGTAAACGTATCAACCCTGAAATGAAGATTATTGAGATATTGCCTTTGTTGTTTATTGATGTTGCCCATATCCACATACTTATTCTCAAAATTGGTACGTATTACATTGGCAACCGGTACAACATAATAATTTGCCAATCCTAAAACAAGGGCAAGAAAAATTCCACCTATCCAATAGGGCAATAAAAACCGGCGTAAACTCATACCAATACTGAGCATGGCAACAATTTCACTTCTGAAAGCCAGCTTAGAAGTAAAAAACACTACAGCGATCAATACAAATACAGGGAATAATAAACTGATGATATGTGGCAGGAAGCCATAATAGTATTGGGCAACTATCTGGCCGAAACTGAGATTGGCTCTTACAAAATCTTCACTTTTTTCACTTGCATCTATTGCCAGCGTAATCATTGTAAAGATCAGTAGCAGAAAAACAAACGTCTTCAGGAAGTTTTTTAATATGTACCAATCCAGTATTTTCATTTATGCCTGCAAAGTAAGGAGAGAAAATGGAAAAGAAAATGTTAACCTGTTTTTGAAGTTGGTAGCCATAAGTTAGAAGACAATTAAAGCCTTTAGCTGGCAGCTATCAGCTAAAAGCTAATTACAATCTTGTTTTCATTCTTTCCACCATTTCATTTTTCCAGTTTACAAAATCACCGGTAATGATATGTTGCCTTGCCTGCTTCACCAACCATAAATAATAAGCAAGATTATGTACACTGGCAATGGTGATATTAATTTTGACATGTTTAAGTTTCCAGAATTAGGGTGATTTCACCTTTTAAATTTCAAAAAACTACTTTAACTTACTATTTACATGCTTTTCAAACTGTTCTTAAAAACAAAAATTTTATAAAATTGAGATACTTATTATCATATTAAATGACTGATATATGAATAAGCTAATTTTCCCCTTTTGTCGGATTTTCCGTTTCACTTTTTCCCAACTAATTTTTACACTTATATTTTTTAGTTTTTTCTACATACCAACCGCTTTTGCACAAGTAAACTATACCTGCCCAGTTAACACATTGCAAAGTATACAAAATGGCTCTGCCACAGTAACTGCTACCCCATTTGATATTGGAAATATCAATAGTGTTTTTGATGGGAATGATTTAACCCTGGCAAGGAGTGCTAACATTAATCCACTTGTTGTAACAGTTTCATTTACTAATACAGTTAATTTAACTTCAGTAAGAGTTATTCAATCATATGGCGAAGGCTGGTTTACACTTGAAGCTGCTGACCTTCTCTCCGATTTAAATAACCAGGTTGGCAGCTATATTAAATTATTAAATCAAATTCCTACGATCAATGGCGTACCAGTGGGTGGAGCAATTGTAATGCCCGTAACA
>DAIOWB010000053.1:0-5886 GCA_036758725.1 Lacibacter sp. | reverse complement strand
AGCCAATAAGAAAATATTCAGACTTACCGTAAGAAAAACTGTTGGAGATAATTTTGTACACTTAAATGATTGGACATTAGTTGGCACAATTAATTATTCTGCCGATGCTTTTACATTTTCCCCTGCAAACATCAAAATGTATCCTACCTGGAAAACGTATCTTAATAAACCCGGATGGTACCAGGTTCCTAAGCTTTCAGCTGTATCTGGTAACAGCATCACTCCATTAAATAATAATTGTATTACATGGTCTGTTGCCAATACAGCAATTGCAGAAATTTCTAATGGCATTCTAACTGCAAAACTTGCTGGTAATACTTTTTTAGTTGGCACAATTGGTACAGCTTCTGTTCAGATACCATTGGCAGTAACCAATCCTGTTTTACCACCTCAACATGAAACTAATATTGAAGATTTTCTTGAAACACCTGCTTCCTGTTATTCAAAACTTGTTCCCGTTGTTGCAATAGTTTATTTACCAACTCTGGATGGAGTGAACATTGATGTAGCCGAAATGGGAGGTGTGCCAACCCCTAATCAAAGTCTTTTTGAGATAAAGAAACATATCGAGAATATATACCGGCATACAAAATTTTCATTGGAAGAAGGAAGTAAATTCAGAGGTTATGCAAATCCATTGGCCAAACCTTACCTAGGTTATAAAGTAATCGACTACATTTTTGTTTATGAACCGGTTCCAAGAGGTTATCCGGAAAATAACCAGGGAACATTATTTACAAGTGATTATTATCAGATAATGGAACGTCACAGGGGAAAATATTATATTGATACACTTGGAGTGAAAGAAATTTGGTTAATGGGATATCATTTTGGACAGATTGTTCCCGCCGAATCAAATATGTCAAGTCCCACCACTGGTAACATTTCAAACAGTATGCGAAGGGAAGATGATATGCCTAAGTATTCAAAGACCTATATACTTTATAATTATAGTATGTCTAGAGGAGGTAATGAAGCAACTCATAATCACGGACATCAGATAGAAACTATGTGCGATTATGTTGCAATTAAACAAGATGGAAATACAAACCTTTTCACTCGTGATTTTCGAGGATATACTGTTCCCGGACAGGGACCTATAAATCGTTGTGGTGATACACACCACCCACCAAACACCCGGTCAGATTATAATTATGAAAACAATACATTGGTAGCCAGTGATATTCTGGACTGGAAACCTTCGGGAGGAACACAAACCATGGTTAATTATCGCACCTGGGCAGATATTCCTTATGCGTGGCCAACGAACCTGAATTTTCCCCCAACTCCTGAATCAAACTGGTATATCATGTGGATGCAAAGCATGCCGGGGGCTGGCAATCAAATACCGCACGGTACAAAGTGGATGACCAATTGGTGGAGATTTATGAGCGACTGGGATAGTACAACCGTTAAGATTGGTTTGTATCAGAATAATATGGAAACAAGTCCAGCCAGCTGTTTCCCAACTGATGTTATTGAATTGAATACAATTGAGCAAATTAAAGTTTATCCCAACCCTGTAGCTGAGAAGCTGATCATTAAACGATCAGTGAATAATATTTCCAACATCCATCTTCGCTTGTTTGATATGACAGGAAGAGAAATGAAACGCACCAGCAGCAATTCATTACAAACAGAAATAGATATGAATGGGCTGCCGTCTGGCAATTATGTTTTATGGATTGAAGACAAGGCAAATAAAATTAATGGCAGAAAAATGATAACGAAACAATAGAAAAAACCTTTTAAAAAGGCTGCAAGTACATAAACATTGCAGCCTTTTATCATAATTTATAACCTCACAAAGCATTTTATAAAATCACAATCTCGTCTTCATCACTTCCACCATTTCATTTTTCCAGTTTACAAAATCACCGGTAATGATATGTTGCCTTGCCTGCTTCACCAACCACAAGTAAAAAGCAAGATTATGAACACTGGCAATGGTTAAACCGGTAATTTCTTTTGCTTTGATGAGATGACGCAAATAAGCTTTGCTGTAATAATTACTCAGTTCACAATCAATTCCATCATCTAAAACAGAAAAATCTTTCTCCCACTTTTTATTATCTATATTAATAACTCCTTTACTGGTAAAAAGCATGGCATTGCGTCCGTTTCTAGTTGGCATAACACAATCAAACATATCAACACCCAATGAAATACATTCTAAAATATTCCATGGTGTACCAACGCCCATGAGATAGCGTGGTTTTTGAACAGGTAATTCTTCACAACAAAGAGCAGTGAAGTCATACATGATCTCTTCTGGTTCGCCCACACTTAAACCACCAATGGCACAACCAGTTAAATTTGCTTCAGCAATAAATTGAGAAGAAGCTTTACGCAGATCTTTATAGGTACTTCCCTGTACAATGGGAAAAAGGTTTTGTGTGTAACCATATTTATCTGGTGTTTCGTTAAATTGTTTAATACAACGATGAAGCCAGCGATGAGTAAGTTCCATTGATTTTTGTGCATATTGATATTCACTTGGGTAAGGGGGGCATTCATCAAAAGCCATTATAATATCAGCACCAATTGAGCGCTGTATGTCCATTACCTTTTCAGGAGTAAATAAATGTTTACTCCCATCAATATGGCTTTGAAATACTACACCTTCTTCTTTAATTTTCCGGTTCCCTGCCAAAGAAAAAACCTGGTAACCTCCGCTATCGGTTAAAACAGGTTTATCCCAACCATTGAATTTATGTAAACCACCGGCTGCTTCCAGCACTTCAGTACCCGGCCTTAAATACAAATGATAGGTATTGCCCAAAATAATTTCAGCTTTTACATCTTTTTTCAACTGTTCAATGGTTAGCGCCTTAACACTTCCAACAGTTCCTACAGGCATAAAGATGGGAGTTTGTATTACTCCATGATCGGTTGTAATGAGCCCGGCTCTTGCTTTTGATGATGAATCAGTATGTTGTAATTGAAATTGTAAAGCTGCCATAAGATTGTAAAGATAGGTCCCCTTCCGACTTCCCCCAAAGGGGGAATCCATCAAAAGCATAGCCCTTTCTTTGCTTAAATATTAATTATTAGTAGGACTCTATTTATATTACTCTTACTTATATTGTTCATTTTGAAATTATAAATAGTAAGTGGGTAAAAAAGTAAACCAGTGTTTGCTGTCAATGCAATATTTTCGCATCGCTTATGAATTTTCAATGGCCCGAAATCATCTTTATTTCCTTTTGTATTATTACTGCAATACAGGTTTTTTATTTCCTGTATTTTTTTCTTCGTTTGGCTTTTTATAAAAAAACAAAGAAAGAAAGCAGTTTACAACATGCAGTTTCTGTAGTTATCTGTGCAAGAGATGAAGCACAAAACCTGGCAGATCATTTACCTGAAATTCTGCAACAGGATTATCGTTCCACTTTTGAAGTGGTTGCTGTAAATGACAACTCACACGACGATAGTAAATATGTGCTTGAATACCTTGCCAAACCTTTTAAAAATTTACGTCCGGTTGAACTAAAGCAGGAAGGCAGGCATATACAAGGTAAAAAATTCCCGTTATCTGTTGGTATTAAAGAAGCAAAATATGAATTGTTGCTTTTAACAGATGCTGATTGTAAACCTGCCAGTAACAAATGGATTGAATTAATGCAAGATGCTTTTGCCAATGATAAAGAAATAGTAATTGGTTATGGTGGCTATTATAAAAAACCGGGTTTATTAAATAAACTGATCAGGTTTGAAACATTTTTGTCGGCTCTTCAATATTTTTCTTTTGCATTAGCAGGTATGCCGTATATGGGTGTTGGACGAAATCTTGCTTATAAAAAAGATTTGTTCTTCCGCAATAAAGGTTTTTCTATGTTTAACCAGATTGCCGGAGGAGATGATGATTTATTTATTAACCGTGTTGCTACAAAAAAAAATACAGCTGTTGTTCTTGATGCTGATGCATTTACATATTCAGAACCAAAAACAAAATGGAGCACCTGGAGAAGCCAGAAAGCAAGGCATTATACTGCAAGTAAATATTATAAATCAACCCATAAATTTTTATTAGCATTATTTTCGTTTTCTCATTTTTTATTTTATCCATTATTTATAGTTAGCATTCTTTTTTTTAACTGGTGGATGCCGTTAAGTGTGTTTGGACTCCGGTTTCTGTTACAGGGCATTATTTATTTCAGATGTATGGATAAACTAAAAGAGAAGGATCTATTCTGGTTGTATCCCTTCTTTGATCTGTGGCAATGGTTTTATTATCTTTTATTTGCAAATACATTATTTAAAAAACCCGCTGCCAATTGGAAATAGTACTTCAATATTTTTCTGACTTTACAGCTTTGCAATTACAACAAATGCAAAAGCTGGGAGAAGTGTATAAAGAATGGAATGAAAAGATCAATGTAATTTCCAGAAAAGATATTGACAGTATTTATGAAAAACATGTGCTGCATTCTTTAGCTATTGCTGCCGTTTTTGAATTTCAACCAGGTACACAAATAGTAGATCTTGGAACAGGTGGTGGCTTTCCAGGAATACCGTTAGCTATTTTTTTTCCTGAAGTTCGTTTTCACCTAACCGACAGTATTGGTAAAAAAATTAAAGTAGTGAACGAAGTTGTACAGGCACTCGAATTAAAAAATGTAACTACACAACATACCCGTACTGAAGAAATTATTGAACGTAAGTTTGATTTTGTTATAAGCCGGGCTGTAGCCCCATTGAAAGACCTCTGGAAATGGAGCCTGCCCATTTTAAAAGCCAAGGGGCAAGGCAAATCTGCAACTGCAGGTGAGGATACATTCTACGGCGGATTAATATGCCTTAAAGGCGGCGACCTGAATGAAGAAATTATTGCAAGCGGACTAAATCCTGTAATTGTTGATATTAATCTGCTGTTTAAAGAAGACTTTTTTAAAGAGAAATATATATTAGCTGTTAAAAGATAATTTCACTTTATAACCTTATAGTAGTATTTTTCATATTAAATTATTTTTACAACTTTGCAAGATGGGAAAAATCTCTGTGTGTATTGTAGAAGATGTAACTGACATCAGGCAAGCATTAGAACAAATTATTGAACTCAGTGACAATTGTACACTTGTGGGCTCGCTTTCTACAGGTGAAGAAGCATTGGCAAAAATTTTAACAATCAAACCAAATGTTGTACTAATGGATATTGGTTTGGGAAGTATGAATGGAATAGATCTGGTGAAAATATTAAAACCTAAAAATCCGTCTATCCTTTATATGATGTGTACTATTTATGAAGAAGATGAAAAAATATTTGATGCATTACGTGCCGGAGCAAGTGGATATATTTTAAAGAAATCATCGCCTTCAAAACTATTAGATTCTATTACAGAATTGGTTGATGGTGGTGCGCCTATGAGCAGCCTCATAGCAATGAAAGTTGTAAGTGCTTTCAAAGACTTACCTGTACAGGAAACAATTGCGGCAACCAATCACCCCTCAGCAGATATTGCAGTTCTTTCACGTCGTGAAAAAGAAATTCTGGAATGTTTAGCACAGGGAAAAATTTACAAAGAAATTGGAACTGAGTTAGAAATCAGTGCAGAAACTGTACGCAAGCATGTTTATCATATTTATGAGAAATTGCATGTTAACAATCGTACAGAAGCAGTAAATAAATTTTTTGGACGATAATAAAATGAACAAGCATAAAAAAAACCGCCAAGCTGGCGGTTTTTTTATTACCATTTCAGTTCCAGTTTATTATTTTTCCTGTCAACATCTGCCATTCGTTGGGTTGGATCAATTTCAACTGTAGTTAACTCACTCAATCGTTTGTCAAATTCTATAGTATAAGTTGGATGTGTCCATTTCCATGCAGGATAAACAAATCGTTGCAATTCATTTTCTGCAGGTTTTTCAGCAAACATTAAATAA
>DAIOWB010000052.1:10881-12201 GCA_036758725.1 Lacibacter sp. | reverse complement strand
CCAACCAAAGCCAATGAAAAATTGCAATGGAAACCAAAATATGATTTACAAGGTTTGGTAAAAGAAATGGTAGCTGCTGATGTGGAGATTTTCAAAAAAGAAAAGTTATTAAAAGACAGTGGATTTAAAATTAAAAACCAATTTGAATAATGGAGAAGAGTGCCAAGATTTATGTTGCTGGTCACAGGGGAATGGTTGGTTCTGCCATAGTACGAAAGTTGCAGCAGGAAGGATATGAGCATTTTGTTTTTCGTACTTCAACTGAACTTGATTTGCGAAGTCAGGAAGCAACAGATGTATTTTTTAAAGAACAAAAACCCGATTATGTTTTTTTAGCGGCAGCAAAAGTGGGTGGTATTGTTGCAAACAATACTTACCGTGCCGATTTTTTGTATGATAACCTGATGATTCAAAATAATATTCTTCATTCCGCATATCAACACAGTGTAACCAAATTGATTTTTCTTGGTTCATCCTGTATTTATCCAAAATTTGCAGAGCAACCTATTCAAGAAGAATATTTATTAACCGGCACATTGGAACATACCAACGAACCTTATGCCATTGCTAAAATTGCCGGGTTAAAGTTGTGCGAAGCATACCGCAGTCAGTATGGTTGTAATTTTATTTCGGTGATGCCTACCAATCTTTATGGCCCTAATGATAATTATGATTTAAACAATTCACATGTACTGCCTGCTTTGTTGCGTAAAATGATTTTTGCAAAACGCAACAATCAGCCACATGTTGAAATTTGGGGAACAGGCACACCACGCAGGGAATTTTTGCATGTTGATGATCTTGCAGATGCCTGTTATTTTTTAATGAATGAATACAACAGTGCACAATGGCTCAATGTGGGAGTAGGAGAAGACATTTCCATTAAAGAACTTGCAGAGTTGATAAAAGAAATTACAGGTTACGGAGGCGAGTTAAAATTTAATACTGAAAAACCTGATGGTACTCCACGTAAATTACTGGATGTTTCAAAACTGCATGCACTTGGTTGGAAAGCAAAGATTCATTTAAGAGATGGTATTGAAAAAGTTTACCAGGAAATTAAATCGTTGCCCTTTTAATTATGTTTGGATTATTTAAAAAGAAGCAAGAAACAAAACCAGGCTTACCGGTTTCTGATCTCAGCGGGTTAGGTATTGATATGCACTCACACCTGCTACCTGGTATTGATGATGGTTCCCCTGATGTGGAAACATCTATTCATCTTATAAAAGGAATGATGGTGTTGGGCTATAAAAAATTCATCACCACACCACATATCTATCCTGATCTTTATCCCAACACCCGTGAAACTATTTTAAA
>DAIOWB010000052.1:0-10781 GCA_036758725.1 Lacibacter sp. | reverse complement strand
CCACACCACATATCTATCCTGATCTTTATCCCAACACCCGTGAAACTATTTTAAATGCTCACCGCATTTTAACTGCTAAACTGAAAGAGGAAAACATAGATGTTGAAATCATCCCTGCTGCAGAATATTTTATTGATGATTTATTTGACGACAGACTTGTTAAAAATGAGCAACTTCTAACTATACATAAAAATTGGGTATTGGTTGAAATTTCATTTATGAGTCCGCCACCCGATTTAAATAAAATTTTATTTGATCTCATTGTAAAAGGATACCAACCTGTATTGGCTCATCCTGAGCGTTACAGTTTTTACCACGGCAAGCATGATACGTATCATCGTTTTAAAGACCAGGGTTGTTTTTTACAAATCAATCTTTTGTCGTTGAGTGGTTATTATGGCAGAGGTGCACAGGTAGCGGCACAATATATGGTGAATGAAAAGATTGTTGATTTAATTGGCACCGATTTACATCATCAGCGACATCTTGATGCTTTGCATCATCCTCAACTCAGTATTGATCTTAAGCATGCATTGCAAACAAATTCAATTCTCAATTCTTCTCTTTAATTTTTTTGAATAAGCCACGTCTCTTAATCATTCTTAACCGGCTATCCATTGGAGGCCCGGCAACCAATACACTCAGTGTTGCAGCTGAATTAAGTTCTGATTTTGAAATTCTTCTTTTAGCCGGGGAACATTTGCCCGATGAACAATCGGCAGATTTTTTACTGGACACTTACAAAGGCTTCCGGGTTCAAAAAATAAAAACACTTACACGCTCTGTTTATCTGTGGAAAGATTTGCTTTCTTATTTTCAGATAAAAAAAATTATCAGGGAATTTAAACCTCACATTGTTCATACACACGGAGCCAAGCCCGGTGTATTAGGTCGTGTTGCTGCATGGCAACTCAATGTGCCGGTCATTCTTCATACATTTCACGGGCATATTTTCCATTCTTATTTTTCTGCTTTTATAAATAAACTTATTATCCGCACAGAACAAACATTAGCAAAAATTTCAACTGCAGTTATTGCCATCAACCAAACATTGGAGCATGAATTAAAAACAATTTACCATATTGCTCCTGCAGAAAAAATAAAATTGGTAAAACTGGGAATAGATACAAATCAATTTGAAGATACTGAAGAGAAAAAAAGAGAGCATTTCAGAAATGAGTTTATGTTGAACAATGAAGCAATTGCCATAGGCATTATAGGCAGATTAGTTCCGGTAAAAAATCATTTGTTGTTTCTTGAATTGGTTCAACAGCTTTTAAAAGCTCATCAACAAAAATCATTGAAGTTTTTTATTATAGGTGATGGTCCTGAAAAAATCAATTTGATTCAACATCTGCAGAAACAAAAAATTTCTTTCACACATAACGGAAGTTCGTATCAGTCATCAGCGTCAGTAATTTTTACATCGTGGAGAAAAGATATGGATGTGGTATATGCCGGCTTAGATATTGTTGCACTTACTTCATTGAATGAAGGCACGCCAGTATCTATTATGGAGGCAATGGCTTCGGGCAAACCTGTTGTATCTACCAATGCTGGCGGCATTTCAGAAATTATTAAGCAAAACGAAACTGGTTTTATAAGTAACAATTTGGAAGAGTTGGTCACGGGCACTCAGCAATTTATTCTTTCTGAAACCAGGCGTACACTAACTGGTGAAAGAGCTAAGCAGTTTGTAAAACAGCACTTATCCAAGAAATTTGAAGTACAGGAACTTAATCATTTATATCAGCACCTTTTAAAAGCCTCCAATAATTAAGCTTACGTATAATTATACGCCGGGTTTGAACTTTTTTATTCTGCATTTGTAATAGAAGTTGAATAAGTAATACAATGAACAAGTTTACCATCAAAGATCTTGAAAACCTCAGCGGTATAAAAGCCCATACCATTCGTATATGGGAGCAGCGGTATTCATTTCTTAAACCTCAACGTACAACTACCAATATCCGTTACTACAGTAATGAAGAGTTAAAGATTTTGCTCAACATTTCATTGCTCAATAAATATGGTTTTAAAATTTCGCATATCAATAAAATGTCCAGTGAGGAGTTGCATAAAAAAACACTTACTCTATCCGGTACAGAAGCACAGCAGGAACGCATTGTGAATGAGATGATTCAATCGATGATTGAACTCAACATTGATGCATTTGAAAAAACGCTGGATCAGTTTATTATTACGAAGGGAATTGAAAAGTGTATCATTCAAATCATTTTTCCTTTTCTTGAACGCATTGGCATTCTCTGGTTAACTGATCATATTAACCCGGCACAGGAACACATCATAACAAACATCATCAGGCAAAAATTAATAGTAGGAATTGATAAAATTGTTCCGGTTTTAAGCCATTCAAAAAAGGTTGTATTGTATATGCCGGAAAACGAACATCATGAGCTGGGATTGTTATTTGTTCAATATCTCATGAAGAGCAGGGGAATAAAAACCATTTATCTCGGGGCCAATGTTCCTGTAAAAGACCTGGAGTATGTGGTGCAGATAAAAAAGCCCGACTATATTTATACCCACCTTACCACAGTAATTAAAGAATTTAATTTTGATAAGTTTATTTCCAATCTGCATTCCCGCATGCCCGGCGAAAAAGTGCTGATTTCCGGTATGCTTTGCCAAACTTTCAGCAAAAAGCCATTACCCTTAAATATCAAGTTTCTCAATTCCTTATCAGAAGTTCAGGATTTCATTACAGAACTGTCATAAAGGGCAGATCATTAATTCTTTAGAGGCCCCCTTTCAGGGGGTTTTTTATTGGAGACACTTATTTTGTTTAATTATATTTAAAAATAGTTAAACAAATATTTGGAAATTAGAATTGTTATTGTTTAACTTTACCTCATACAAAATTAAACAAAACGCCATGTCTACTGTAGAATTCAACCAAATGCTTTTAGCCAATACAGATTATTTGAGGCCTTTTGCTTTTACCTTAACCAGAGATAATGAATCAGCAAAAGATCTGCTTCAGGAAACCATTTACCGTGCATTAGCCAACCGTGAAAAATATAATGTGGGTACCAACATTAAAGCATGGTTATACACCATTATGCGTAATATTTTTATTAATAATTACCGCAGAAAAGCCAAGCAAAAAACCATTTTTGATTCAACCCCCAATGAATTCTTATTAGATTATCAGCAGGTAACTGTTGCAAATAGTGCAGAATCAGCACTCAAGCTTAAAGAAATTCAATCTGCCGTGCATCAACTTCCTGAAATATTCAAACAACCGTTTACCCTCTATTTTGAAGGCTTTAAATACCACGAAATTGCCCATGTATTAAACGAACCTCTTGGAACAATTAAGAGTCGTATTCATTTTGCCCGTAAATTGTTGAAAGAACAAATCAGCAGAAATTAATTTTAGAAACTTGAAGAATAAAGCAATTGTTATAGGTAGTGGATTTGCGGGCATGTCGGCCGCCACATTTCTTGCAC
Organism: Lacibacter sp.; assembly: GCA_036758725.1. Taxonomy (GTDB): domain Bacteria; phylum Bacteroidota; class Bacteroidia; order Chitinophagales; family Chitinophagaceae; genus Lacibacter. Next base: position 7,307 of record DAIOWB010000052.1, on the reverse strand, counting down.
AGGGCGGTTGGAATGTTACCGTATTGGAAAAACATTCAATACCAGGTGGCCGGGCAAGAAAATTTGAAGCAGATGGATTTACTTTTGATATGGGCCCAAGCTGGTATTGGATGCCCGATGTTTTTGATCGGTATTTTAGCAGGTTTGGAAAAAAAGTAAGTGATTATTATGAATTGAAACGCCTCGATCCTTCCTATCGTGTATACTTTGAAAATGATGTTTGTGATATTCCGGCATCTTATGATGCATTAAGAAATTTATTTGAAAAATTAGAACCCGGCAGCGCTGCACTTCTTGATCATTTTATGGATGAAGCTGCTTTTAAATATGAAGTGGGCATCAGTAAACTCGTTTTTAAACCCGGGCAATCCATCAGCGAATTTGCTGACATGGATTTAATAAAAGGTGTTTTAAAATTAGATGTATTTACTTCTATAAAGGCACATGTTCAAAAGCATTTTAAAGATTCCCGTTTAAGACAGTTAATGGAGTTTCCCGTTTTGTTCCTGGGTGCATTGCCTCAAAAAATTCCTGCACTTTATAGTTTAATGAATTATGCGGATGTAAAATTAGGCACCTGGTATCCTGTTGGAGGCATGTATAAAATTGTTGACGCCATGCATCAACTGGCAGTTGAAAACAAAGTAAGTTTTCAGTTTAATACAGATGTTGAAAAAATTGAAACAGTTGATGGCAAAGCAACAGGAGTAGTTGCAAATGGAGTTTTTTACGAAGCGGATGTAGTTATTAGTGGTGCTGATTATCATTTTACAGAAACAAAACTTCTTTCAGCTAAAGAACGATCTTATTCTGATGCTTACTGGGATAAACGGGTAATGGCTCCTTCCTGCTTAATTTATTATGTAGGCATCAATAAAAAATTAAATAATCAGATGCACCATACTTTATTTTTTGATACTGATTTTGATGCACATGGTAAAGAAATTTATACTAATCCTCAATGGCCAACTGATCCGCTTTTTTATGTTAGCGTTACAACAGCTACAGACGAAAGCGGAGCTCCCATAGGACAGGAAAACATGTTCTTTCTAATTCCTGTTGCAGCTGGTTTGAGCAACGATAACGAAGAATTAAGAGAAACCTATTTTCAAAAAATGATCAAGCGCTTTGAAGAACGTACCGGCGAACAAATTGCCAATCATATTGTTTATAAAAGAAGTTACTCAGTAAGTGATTTTGTGAATGATTATCATGCGTTTAAAGGGAATGCCTATGGCCTGGCAAATACTTTAATGCAAACAGCAATGTTAAAACCTGCCTGCCGTAGTAAAAAAATCAGTAATTTGTTTTATACCGGCCAGCTAACTGTACCGGGTCCGGGTGTACCCCCCAGCCTTATAAGTGGCGAAGTAGTAGCCACTTTGATTAATAAACAGTTTTCAAAACAACGTCAAAACAATGTGAAATTATGATGGAGTTATTTCATGAAGTAAGTGAGTATTGCAGCCGTCATACAACTGAGCGGTACAGTACTTCGTTTTCATCTGCTATTCGTTTGCTGCAGCCTGAGTTGCGTCAGCCCATTTATAATATTTACGGGTTGGTTCGTTTTGCCGATGAAATTGTTGATACATTTCATGATTATGATAAAGCCATTCTGATTGAGGAATTCAGAAAACAAACATTTGATGCTATTGAACGTGGCGTAAGCATCAATCCTATCCTGCATAGTTTTCAGTTAACAGTAAATAAATATAAAATTGATCCGGAGCTCATTCATGCTTTTTTCAACAGCATGGAAATGGATTTAAACAAAAAACAATACTGCAACGAAGGTTATATTGATTATATCTATGGCAGTGCAGAAGTTGTAGGGTTAATGTGCTTGTATATTTTCATTAATGGTGATCGTTCTAAATATGAAGATCTGAAACCCGCTGCTCAGGCATTGGGTGCGGCTTTTCAAAAAGTAAATTTCCTGCGTGATTTAAAAGCAGATTATCATCACCTCGACAGAACCTACTTCCCTAATCTGGATTTTAATCATTTTACACTCAGTCAGAAAAGAGAAATTGAAGCCGATATTCAACAGGATTTTGACAGGGCTTATGAAGGTATTCTTCGCCTTCCTGTTCATGCAAGGTTTGGTGTATATGTTGCTTACAAATATTACTTATCTCTCTTCAAAAAAATAAAGAAAACTCAACCGGCAAAAATTATGCACGAACGCATCCGTATTCCCAATCATCATAAACTCATGATTGTTTTAAGAGCCGGTTTACGCAGTCAGTTAAATCTTATGTAGCCTTTTTATCAATTATCTTTGAGTGATGCAGGAAGTGATTTTAGTAAATGAGCTGGATGAAGTAATTGGTTCCATGGAAAAAATGGAAGCTCATGAAAAAGCTTTGCTTCACCGGGCTTTCAGTGTTTTTTTGTTTGACAGGAAGGGAAACATGCTGCTTCAAAAAAGAGCTGCAACAAAATATCACAGTCCATCTTTATGGACAAACGCCTGCTGCAGTCATCCTATGCCTGGCGAAACAACACAACAAGCTGCTTTAAGAAGATTGCAGGAAGAACTTGGAATAACAACATCCATCAACAAAGCATTTCATTTTACTTATAAAGCTGAATTTGATAATGGCTTAACGGAGCATGAATTTGATCATGTGTTTGTGGGTGAGTTTGATGATGAATTGTTTTTAAATAAAGAAGAAGTAAGCGATACCTGTTATAAATCAATGAATGAAATAAAAAATGAAATAGAGCATCAGGCAGGGAATTATACTGCATGGTTTAAAATTGCGTTCCCATTATTAGAAGATTGGCTGCTGCAAAATAAAATAAAGCATGCACAAGCTTAAAGCATCTGTTATTGGAAGTGGTATTGCCGGTATAGCCAGTGCTATTCGTTTAGCTGTTCAGGGTTTTGATGTAGATGTGTTTGAACGCAATGCCTATCCCGGCGGAAAGTTATCTGCATTTAAACAAGACGGATTTCAATTTGATGCAGGGCCCTCTTTATTTACCCAACCTCAAAATCTGCATGAGTTGTTTGAATACGCCGGCGAGCAACTGGAAGACTATTTTCAATATCAACCAATAGAACTTTCCTGCAAATACTTTTATGAAAATGGAAAGCAGGTACAGGCATGGACAAATGCAGATAAACTGGCAACAGAATTACAAAATCAACTGGGCGAACATCCTGAAAAAATAAAATCCTATTTACAAAAAAGTAAAAACCTGTATGAACAGATTGGTACTATTTTTTTAAATCATTCATTGCATAAAATGTCTACCTGGTTTCAGAAACCGGTATTAAAGGCTTTGAAAACTGTAAAGCTTTCTTATATCACAGGTACATTGCATCAACACAATCAATCAAAACTGCAATCACCTGAAGCCATTCAGCTGTTTGATCGTTTTGCAACGTATAATGGCAGTAATCCATATCAAACACCGGGTATGATGAGTTTAATTCCACACCTGGAGTTGAACGAAGGAACATATTATCCTGCCGGAGGAATGATCAGTATTACCAATGCACTAACAGCGTTGGCAAAAAAAAAGGGAGTGCGGTTTCATTTTAACTCGCCGGTACAACGCATCATTCATCATCAGAATAAAGTACGTGGAGTGGTTGTACATCATGAAAATATTCCTGCTGATGTGGTGGTGAGTAATGCAGATGTTTATTTTACTTATCAGCAATTGTTGAATGATGCATCCAGATCAAAAAAAGTTTTAAAGCAGGAACGTAGTTGCAGTGGTGTTATTTTTTATTGGGGTATGAATAAAGAATTTAAAGAGCTGCATTTGCACAATATCTTTTTTTCAAAAAATTACAACGCTGAGTTTGAAGATATTTTTCAACATAAGAAATTGTATAACGATCCTACCGTGTATGTAAACATCACTTCCAAAATGGAAACAGGGCAAGCACCTGAGGGAAAAGAGAATTGGTTTGTGCTGGTAAATGCTCCAAGCAATATCGGGCAGAACTGGGATGCGTTACGACTTCAATTAAGAAAGCATGTAATTGAAAAATTAAGCAGGCTCCTGGGAACAGATATTGAAGCAGCCATTGAAACAGAAGAATATCTTGATCCCATTCGGATTGAAGAACAAACAGGTTCTTACAGCGGATCGTTATATGGCACAAGCAGTAATGGAAAATTGGCTGCTTTTTTCCGACATCCTAATTTTACTTCAACAATAAAAGGATTGTATTTCTGCGGTGGCAGTGTGCATCCCGGTGGTGGTATACCGCTTTGTTTTAAAAGTGCTAAAATTGCAACGGATCTAATTCAAAAAGAATTTTTAAAACAAACACATTCTTAATGCAATCCGCCATTCACCAACCTCAAAAGATTGCAACAGGTATTGCCATTCTCTTTCACATTATAGGTTTATGTGGCATTCTTATTAATAAGGAGTTGTTTGTAACATTAACTCCTTTCAATCTTTTATTATCTGCTGCATTATTAATTTATAGTCAATCAAATAAAAACAGTGCTTTCTATTTATTTGTAATGATTTGTTTTATTGTTGGCTTTTTAGTTGAATATATTGGTGTAAACTACGGGTATTTGTTTGGTGCTTATCAATATTTACCGGCGTTAGGATTGCAATGGAAGAATGTGCCATTGGTTATTGGCGTTAACTGGTTTATTATGATGTATTGTTGCGGAGTAAGTGTTCAACATTTTCTGAATTATTTATGGAACAGGTTAAAAGAGGCAGATCAGCCGTTTCGTTCAAATGTTGGCTTTGTTGCCATCATCATTGACAGTGCATTGCTGGCCACTTTTTTTGATTGGGTAATGGAACCGGTTGCAATAAAGCTGGGCTACTGGAAGTGGCTTGGCAATGGTGCCATACCCATGCTCAACTACATCAGTTGGTTTGGGGTGAGTGCAGTACTCATGCTTGTTTTCCGTTTATTATCCTTTGAAAAAACAAACCAATTCGCTGTAAATTTGTTGTTGATTCAGTTTATGTTTTTTCTCATCTTACGAACTATTTTATGAGTATGCTTTTATACGTATTATTAGCTATTGTTGTGTTCTTTACCATGGAAGGTATTACCTGGCTTACACATAAGTTTGTGATGCACGGTTCTCTCTGGTATTTGCACGAAGATCATCACCAGCCACGTGGCCATTTGCTTGAAAAAAACGATGCGTTCTTTCTCATTTTTGCTATTCCCAGCTGGCTTTGTATTATGCTTGGTCTTATGTACCAGATTTATTGGGTTGTTAGTATTGGAGCAGGCATTGCCATGTATGGGCTGGCCTACTTTATAGTACATGATATTATCATTCATCAGCGGTTTAAAATTTTCAGCAGGTGGAACAATACGTATGTACGTGCCATACGCTGGGCGCATAAAATGCATCACAAACATTTAGATAAAGAAGATGGGGAAAGTTTCGGGATGTTGTTTGTACATAAAAAATACTGGGATAAGGTGAGGAAAGAAAAACAACTCAATCCCAATATAAAGTAATTATATAATGACCGCTCACCCAACGGGTGACTGTTTATCAACTTTATTAAGTATTTGTTGTGCAGGCACCTTTCAGGTGAACAGACAAGTGCGATCATCATAAACAAAACAATTGAACGCTCACTACACGTATTTCTTCATTCATGCTGCGGCTCTTGCAGGCCCTTTGATGCTGAGCTTTGATAAAAAAGTTGCATTTTATAAAAAGTGGAAATATTTGTTTCCTGCCATGATTGTTCCGGCATTGTTTTTTTTAGCCTGGGACGAATGGTTTACCAGGCAAGCAGTGTGGAGTTTTAATGAAGATTATATTACAGGTTTAAAATTACTGTCGTTACCTATTGAAGAAGTTTTGTTTTTTATAACTGTTCCTTATTGTTGCGTATTTATATATGAATGTATCCGTTGTTATTTTCCCCATATTAAAAATAAAAAAGGTGGAGATTATTTATTGATGCTCATAGCAGGGTTGTTATTGATTGCAGGTGTAATGAATGTGAGCAAAGATTACACGGCTTATACCTTTTTGTTGAATGCATTCTTTATAACCGCTTTATTTCTTTTCAGAAAATGGTTTCAGGGATTTGATGCCACTTCATTTCTAGTAGCTTATATTATTTGCCTGGTTCCTTTCTTCCTGGTAAATGGATTATTAACGGCTTTGCCGGTGGTGTTGTATAACGATGCTGAAAATATGGGCATCCGTATGTTTTCATTTCTGCCATGGCCCATGCACAACATTCCATTTGAAGATACTTTTTATGGCATGCTGTTAATTTTGATGAATGTGGCTTTGTTTGAAAAGTTCAGGAGTTATTAATTGATTTTCATTAATATCCTTTTACCCTTGTTCCCGGGCAACCAACTTTTTTACTTTTCTTAAACGATGCAAGCCCTGATGTACGTTCGTACCAATCAACAAACGGCCGCCATACAAAAGTGAGTTGTAAAAAATAATACGAATCTTTATTCTTTTCATTTCCCCGTAAGGTACCTGTTGCAGGATAAGTACCGCTTCCTCTGTATGCCATTTCCACTGCCTGTTGTCCTCTTGCAGAAAGTAACAAAGCAGGATCAACATAGGTTGTACTTACATCATCAACATAATCGGTAAATGTTTTTCTGTAACCCAATTCAATTCCCACACGCATATCTTCATTCAATGCATATTCCCCACCTATCCCAAAAGGTATTGCAAATTGTGTAAGCTTATAATTTTTTTTACCTGCAATAAATCCTTGTCCTTCGGTGCTTAATGGTTTTAACTCTACTCGATTCCCTGCATTGTTTAATGCAGTTGGTTTATAATGAAACAATGCTCCACCTGCAAAAACATAAGGTGTCCACCATTTATCATTGAGGCTGAAAATATTGTATTGAGCACCCAGTTCCCATTCAAACAACTTTGTTTGAAAGCTTAGGTTTCTGCTTTTTAATGAAGAGCTTTTGTTTTTTGAATCTTCTGCCTGCAAGGAGCCCAAACTAAAATGCGAACGTAATAAGAAATGTTCTGTAAGATCATATCGTACACCTAAGCTGCCAACAAGTTTTGCCTGTTTAAACGAAAAACTGTTTTGTTTTAAATCGCCCTGGTAATTAGCCATTCCTCCTTTAAAAGAAAGATGCCAGTTTTGGGAAAAAACCGAAAGCGGCAATAATAAAATAAACAGAAAAAATTTATACATAAACTTCAGTTTGGATATTGATTTTATTTAACGGAAAATAACTTTTAAAATTATCTGAAGGTTATATGAATGTAAAAGCACATCAACTTAAGTCTTCTTTTGAGTAATGCCGGATTTCCTTTGGCCGTATTAATTTTTTATATGTT
>DAIOWB010000051.1:0-12202 GCA_036758725.1 Lacibacter sp. | reverse complement strand
ATGTATAAATATATTGCCAACCGGTTTTTAACCTTAACCCAAAACATTCTTCTCAATCAAAAATTATCTGAATATCATACCGGTTACCGTGCATTTAGTAAAGAAGTTTTGCTGGGTATTAAATATGAAGCCTGCAATGATGATTTTGTTTTTGATAACGAAATGGCATCACAGATTTTTTATAATGGCTTTGAAATTGGCGAGGTTACCTGTCCTACCAAATATTTTGAAGAAGCAAGCAGTATCAACTTCAGCCGAAGCATGAAATACGGATTAGGTTGTTTAAAAGTTTCTATGATTTATCGTCTATGTAAATGGGGACTCATGAAAAGCAATCTGTATTAATCACTATTTCCGTTTATAAAAAACATAACCATTTTTTTCATAGAGGATATCTAATTTCTCCGAATTGTTTTTCATAACAGTTTCCCTGTACGTATTCTTGCTAACAAAATAAGTTGGCTTATCAACCTGGCCGGTAAGTAACCAGTTTTCATCTTTGGCTTCTTTTCTTTGCCCTGGTTTAATACCCGTGTAAAAATATTGAGCATAACTTTTATACCCCAGTGTTCTTACATACACATCTTTGCCTTTCAAAGATTGATAAAATTCTATTGCAGCATTTTGAGAATACTGTTCAATTCGTGGAGTATAAAGTGTAAGTAAAACCTGCATGGCTCCAATACAAGCAACAAATAAAATCACAAAAGACTTTTTATATTTTTTTTGCTGCATCAATAAAAAAGAAATCATAACTGCTATCAGAAACAAAACTCCTGGTATCAGAAGCCAATAGTTCCAGTCAACGGTTGCTTCTATGTTAGCTAAAGCAAACGGGTCTTTTTGTAATAAAGGTTTTAACCAGTTTATGTTATTTCCTGCAAGAGGCAATGCAATAAATATAACACTCCAAACTAAACCTAAGAGAAATATACCTATTTGTTGCCATTTAGAAAGTTGTGCTGTTTTATTTATCACTCCGTACACTGTAGAAGCAGCTAAATATCCAATGGGCAAATACGTAAAGGATGAATAATGAACAATTTTAGTTTTTACTATTGTAAATACAACTAGGATTACAATGAGTGATGCAATCATAAGCTTACGGAAAATTTGCTGGCCTGTATTTTCAGCAATCATGTTTTTATTCCGGAAAATAAGTAAGGAAGCAGGAAAACAACCAATTAAAACCACAACAAAATGATATAATAAAAAACCACCATGCCCGGCATCTTTTGTTTTTGCAAGCCTCACCTGGTATGTAAAAAATTCGTTTACAAACCACCATCCATGTTGTGCAATTTCTAATCCAAACCAAAGGAAAGTAACAGCTATTAAAATGAGTGCCCACCATAAATAATATTTAAATGCAACAATTCCTTTTCCACGGTTAAAGAAAAGAAACAAAGCATAACTGAGAAGTACAACCAATAAAGCAACAGGGCCTTTTGTTAAAATACCAAGACCTGTAAAAAGAGCTGATAACAATAATGGTTGCATTATTTTTTTCCGATCTTCCACGGCTGTTATAAAACTGCCAAGGAAATAAATACCCAGAAAAATAAAGAGGTTAAACCAGGGATCAATAATGCCACTTTTAAAATACATATGTGGCAGAAATGTAGCAGCATAAATAAACACCCACCATAAGGCAAATTTTTCGTTATGTACCTTTTTGCCAATAGCAAACAGCACAAGTAAAGTAAGAATGCCACAAACAGCATTGGGGAAACGGGCAGCAAATTCATTAATGCCAAATAATTTCATTGATGCAACCTGCATCCAGAAAAACAAAGGAGGTTTTTCCCAGAACGGTTCATAATTTATTTGCACCTGCATGTAATTTCCGGTTTCAATCATTTCACGGGCACTTTCAGCAAAATTGATTTCATCCCAATCAAATAAATGCACCTTACCAAGTGAATGGGTAAATAATATGGCTGCAGTTACAAATATGAATAAATAAGTGAGTAAACTTTTCATATAAAAAACGAAGATAAATGAAACTCCAGCTTGATTAATGTTGTAACGGTAAGAAATAAAAAACCGGAAGCAATCATCTGCTTCCGGTTTTTATTATTTGTTGAAATGGTTTAGCCCATATAACTCTTTAAAAGTTTACAACGGCTGTTTGTTTTTAATTTACTGATGGCTTTGTCTTTTATTTGTCTTACACGTTCACGTGTTAAGTTAAAACGATCTCCAATATCTTCCAGGCTTAAGGGATGATCAACTCCAATACCAAAAAAGAAGCGGATAACTTCCTGTTGCCTTTCTGTGAGTGTTTTTAAAGAACGTGTAATTTCTGTTTGTAAAGATTGATTGTGATCAAGCTCTTCATCTGTTGCAGCTGCATTGTGGTTTTCCAGCACATCAATCAAAGTATTTTCTTCTCCTTCCATTAAGGGTGAATCCATACTTAAATGCCTGGCTGAAATACCTAATGATGAATTGACTTCTTCAATATCAATTTCCAGAATATCGGCTAATTCTTCAGCAGATGGTTCACGTTCAAACTCCTGCTCAAGTTGAGAGAAAGCTTTATTAATTCTGTTTGTGAGCCCAACTTTATTCAGAGGCAATCGAACAATTCTCGATTGCTCTGCTAAAGATTGTAAAATACTTTGGCGAATCCACCACACTGCATAAGAAATAAATTTAAAGCCTCTTGTTTCATCAAAACGCTGTGCTGCTTTAATTAATCCAAGATTACCCTCATTAATTAAATCTGGAAGAGAAAGTCCCTGATTTTGATATTGCTTTGCTACTGAAACAACAAAGCGAAGATTAGCTTTTGTTAAACGTTCCAGTGCTTTTTGATCTCCCTGCTTAATTCTAATGGCAAGTTTTACTTCTTCTTCTGGTGTAATTAATTCAACCTTTCCAATTTCCTGAAGGTATTTTTCAAGACTTTGTGATTCACGGTTAGTGATAGATTTTGTGATTTTGAGTTGGCGCATACTCATAAGCGTTCATTTTTAGGTTTAGGTTAATGATTAGGTTTTGTAGTTTTCGGTGTATCTCATCTGATGTTGTAAAAAGTACAAATAGTAAAAATTACAATCACAGAATTCTTATCCTTAAACGTTAATCAATTTATTACTATTTGCTAAATCAGCCAAAAAAATCCCCAATTAAGTCCAAAAATGTAGTAACTATACTATACCCGTTTAATCTTTTTAGGTATATTGTTAAACAAAAATATCTGAACAAAAATTTTGTTTACTGTTTTATTTTTTTATTATTGCATGAAATCACTTGGTGAACAAGAAAACAAATGAGCAAAAAAACATTATACACCTTAGAATTCCCGATTAGATGTTCTCCGTCAATTTTATATGAATTTTTATCTACCCCATCAGGTTTACAGGAATGGTTTGCTGATTATGTTGATGAAAAAGATGGCGTAATTACTTTTAGTTGGAATGGTTCTGAAGAAAAAGCAGAAATTTTAGAAAAAGAACAAGACAAATTTATTCGTTACCGTTGGTTGAGTATGGCAAAGGATGAATACTTTGAATTCCGGATTGAAAAAACGGAAATCTCTAATCAAACAATTCTTGTTGTAAAAGACTTTGCAGATAAAAAAGAAATTAAAGATCAAAGTCGTTTGTGGGAATATCAGATAAAAGATTTATTTCACCGTGTGGGAAGTTGATTGAAGCAACTCCAGATAACGGTTAAAACAATGCAATAAAAATTCTTCGGCAAAATCCCAATCGTTCAAACTATGCTTTGAAGAAATCTTAATTAAAGTTTTTGCATTTAATTTTATTTCTGAATCTGAATTGATCATTTGTACATAATCATCATTTAAATGATGAATCCACTCTTCATCTGTTATATTTATTCCTAATCCATCCATCATTCCGCTTTTTATGTTTTCTGCTATGGCCAATTGAAATAAATCTTTATACTTCCCCTTGAGTTGAAGTGTACAGCTGAAAAAATGTCCCCACCAGAAAAAAGTTCTGATAGCAAAAACATCTTCCTTGCCAAAACAACGTGGATAATCAAGCATTACATATGGTAGTCCTTCATAATTTTCTCCTCTTGCTATTTTGGGTGATTGTACTACTATTTCTTCGGGTAAACTTTGCAATAAGGAATTCGTTTGATAACCACGGCTTACCTCACCAAATAGCTGATATACTTTTTGTATAATTGTATTCTTTGTTAAAATAAAATCAGCATTCATTACCAATTGTTTCTCAAAAGCTGAAAGACTTACATTTGCTGAATTCTGCATAAAAAGGATTGACTGTGATAAAAAAGTTAGACAAACTTATTGTAAAAGCATTTATCGGCCCTTTCCTGGCAACTTTCTTTATTGCTTTATTCATTCTTGTTATACAGTTTTTCTGGTTATATATTGATGATTTTGTAGGAAAAGGAATTGATCTGTTTACATTGTTGCAATTTATTGCTTACGTAAGTACAACACTTGTTCCGCTTGCTTTGCCACTTGGCATTTTACTTTCTTCAATTATGACGTTTGGTAACCTGGGCGAATCATTTGAACTGGTTGCTATAAAAAGTGCCGGCATTCCATTAATACGTTTTATGCGGCCTATTTTTATTGTTTCCATTTTACTAGGACTTGTTGCTTTTAGTTTTGCTAATTATGTTATACCAGTTGCTGAATTAAAAATGCGTACACTCTTGTACGACATTCGAGTTGCCAAGCCTGCTTTTGATATTAAAGAAGGAATTTTTTATAAAAAACTGGATGGCTATACCATTAAAATTGGTAAAAAAGAAAACGATTCCATTATTTATAATGTTGTAATCTATGAACACAACTATGTTTTACAGGATAATATTCTGCTTGCTGAAAAAGGCACTATGACTATTTCTCCAGATCAACGTTTTCTCAACTTTAATCTTAAAAATGGATGGCGGTACCAGGAAAAAGGAAATACAGGAACAACGGAAACTGAGTATTACAGACTTGGTTTTAAAGAATATAAAAAAGTGTTTGATCTTTCTTCATTTAAATTAACCAAAACAGCCGACTCTACTTTCAAGAATTTTTATAAAATGCTCAGCTTAAAACAACTTACCACAGTTGTAGATTCTTTAAAAAAATCGGTTGCTACTTTTCAAACAAAATCTGAAAGAGATTTAACTCCTTTTTTCCCTTTACAATCAATTCAAGACAGTGACTGGATAAAAATGAAACCTTTAAATAAAAAAATAAAAAGTATTGAAGAATTAATTCCTGATACTTTAAGGCATAATATTTACGGTAATGTTATGACAAAACTTGCTTCAATAAAAAATCAAAATGATTTTCTTGCTATTGATTTTCTGGAACAGGAAAGACAATTACGTTTACATAAAGTTGAAAGACACCGGAAATTTACTTTATCGTTTGCATGTGTGGTTTTGTTCTTAATTGGTGCTCCGTTAGGTTCAATCATCAGAAAAGGGGGTCTTGGTTTACCCCTTGTAATATCAGTATTGTTTTTTATTCTTTTTCATATAACCAATACCAGTGGTGAGAAAATGGTAAAAGAGGATGTATTAATACCTTTTAGCGGCATGTGGCTTTCTACTATGATTCTGATTCCTGTTGGCATTTTTCTTACATATAAAGCCATGAAAGATTCAACACTTTTTAATGCTGAATTTTATTACAGAACAATCAGAAGACTTAAACTGCACCGTTTTTTCAAAGAAAAACAAACATAGAATTCGTTTTTTGAAGTAACTTATAGCATTAAATTTTTTATCCATGTCAAAACATATTTCACGTCGCAATTTTATTCATAATTCAGCAAAAACAACCATTGCTGTTTCTTTAACAGGATTAATGAGTGGCGATATACTGGCAGGTTGTACATCAGCAAAAGTGACGGGCATAAATAAAACAATGATGGGTTATGATCAAACCCCGTTACCCTATGCATATAATGCACTTGAACCAATGATTGATGCATTAACCATGGAAATACATTACAGCAAACATGCTTCTGCTTATTCAAAAAATGCAAAAGATGCCGCAGTTGCAGAAGGGGTTGATATAACTAAGCCAATAGAAAATGTATTGGCAACTGTATCAAAATATTCAACTAAGATGCGCAACAATGCCGGTGGACATTATAATCATGAGTTGTTCTGGAGATGTATGAAAAAAGATGGTGGAGGAATTCCTGCAGGAACCCTGGCTACAGCCATTAATCAATCTTTCAACAGTTTTGATTCCTTTAAAACACAATTCAGTGATGCTGGCAAAAACCGTTTTGGCAGCGGCTGGGCATGGTTATACATTGATAAAGACAAACAATTAAAAATTGGTTCAACACCCAATCAGGATAATCCGTTAATGGATATAAGTGATTTAAAAGGAACCCCTTTACTTGGCCTGGATGTTTGGGAACATGCCTACTACTTAAAATATCAAAATAAAAGAGCTGATTATATTAATGCATGGTGGAATGTGGTGAACTGGGATTTTGTACAGCAACGTTATGCTGGTATTTAATTTTTACACTTCGTAGTTTTACCGCTTTCAGGTATTGCAAATAACTGAATGAACCTTTATCTTCATAGCAGAACCAACTGACATGAAGAATTTGCCTCTTCTATTATTTTTATTTAGCGGAACCATGTTGCTTTTCTTTGTAATGCGATGGCATGGCAAACCTTTAACTCAAACACCTGGCACCAAAGCAGGAATTGTTTCTTTAGAATTTGCAAAAACAAAACAACGTGCCGATGAAATTGTAAATGTTTGGAAGAACAATGAATTACAACAGCATGCAATCAGCAACACTTCTATTGATTATCTCTTTATTTTTTTCTATGGCTTTTTTCTATTTACCGCCAATTGGCTGATTTCACTCAGACAAAATAATCCATACAAATCAATTTCACAAACAATGGCTTTCTTTGGTCTTACTGCAGCATTGTTTGATGTAATTGAAAACTTCTTTCTCTTTAAAATGCTTTCATTTGCCGGTACCGATGCAGAAATAATCAGTACCTGGTGGCTGGCTACTTTAAAATTCATTTTAGCTGCTATTGCCGTTTTTTGGATTTTAATCAACCTTCTTTACTTCATCATAGCAAAACCTAAACCTTAACATCATGAACACAATTACCATTGCCACTTTTAACTGTGAAAATTTATTCCGCCGTTTTAAATTCAACAGTAATCTTAAGCAAGAACAAATTGAAAAGAAACTGAAAGATGGATTTATTATTGACAAAACAGTATTAAGCACCATTTCACTTACTGAGCGTAAACTAACTGCTGATGCCATTAAAGCTACCAAAGCAGATATTGTTTGCCTGCAGGAAGTAGAGAATATGGATACTTTGAAAAATTTTTTAACTACACACATGCCCTCGTCGGAATATAAATACAGGATGTTGATTGATGCAAAAGATCCCCGCTTTATTGATGTAGCGCTCATCAGTAAAATTCCTTTCAGCAGTGTGCAAACACATCAGTTTGGTGATGAAGGAAAAGTTTTTTCAAGAGATTGCCTGGAAGTAAATTATGATATTGAAGGAAAGCCACTCACCGTATTTGTAAATCATTTTAAATCGATGTTCGATAAAAGCAAACTCTCCGCTGAAGAAAAAAGAAAAAAAACCGGAGAAAAAAGAATGGCACAATGCGAAGCTGTATTAAACATCATCAAACAAAAATTTAAAAATTCACCTCAGAAAGATAACTGGGTTGTTCTGGGCGATTTAAATGACTATCCCGATGATAAAACAAGTTTGAAAAAACTGATTGAAAGCCCATGGATGGAAAATATAGTTCAAACAAGAATCATCAATCCTGCTGAACGATGGACACATTTCTGGGATACCACAACCGTTCCTGTTGATGAACGTTATAAACAACTGGATTATATTTTTCTATCAAAAAAAATTGCAGATGCCAATCCCACTTCTGTACCAAACATTATACGTAAAGGATTAATCAGCAAAGCAACAAAGTACACAGGCCCTAGGTTTACGGGAGTAACAGATAAGCAGGGAGCATCAGATCATTGTCCTGTTGCAGTAACATTTACAATATAAATCCTTTGCCATGAGTAACTCTACAGATTTACCAGATTTTAAATACACGCTGGATCTGAAGGCCATTGATTTTTTTACTGTCTTCAGGCCTTTATTCTTCATTTGGCTTTTTCAGGCAATCATTCTTTATGCATTCACTGGTATTTCTCAAGGCCAGGATATGCTACTCACTTTATTGGTTGATTCATCATCGAACCAGTTTGCATTGTTTTGGTTATTTATTTCATTATTCCTCTGGTCTATCTCTTCAGAACTTGGAAGCCGGTTGGTACTTTATTTCTCTGATACATCAACACACAATATTCATTCAAGAAGAGTGCGTTTCAGAAAAAAAACACAACGTAGGTTTACTAAAGCATTACTCTATGCGCCATCTATTATGTTAGCCATTGGATTTGTTAAAGCATATATCCGTGCAATGAAAATAAGAGATGAGCTTCTTGATTCACAAAATGCCACGGGTGAATTTATTTATATTATTTGTGTATTATTTTTTCTTTGGCTGATGCTTTATTTAATTTATTTCAGAAAAACCATTTTACGCAAAAAACTTTATGTATTGAAGTTGAAAAGGAGCCAGAGTTTTATTCTGGCAAAGCTCTATAGCATTTTAAAACCTCGTTTGGTTTCAGTAAGTAACGACTCCTATGTTTATCCAAAAGAATTAAATGACGGATTGCCTTTAAGGGAACTGGAATTACCTGTTAATGGATTAAAATATTTTAATCCGCTGGTAAAACGGTTTATCCTATTTGTAATTGCAGCTTTTGGTTTTATTCTTCTCTTCAGTTTCATTAAAATTTCATGGTATTCAATATTTGGATCAACGGCACTTATCTGTTTGGCATTTGCATGCTGGATCATTGTTTATTGTTTACTCGATATTATGGATAAAGCTCAACCCTTTCTCTTAAAAATTCCATACAAGGTTAGTTTTATCTGTATTCTGTTGCTCATGTCGTATATCAACAAAGATCATCCTGCACGGCACTTTAAAGCAAACACAACACTTCCCGAAAGAAAACCCATTGCAGAATACTTTGATGATTGGGTAATTGCAAAAGGCTTTGATAAAAAAGAAGGAAATTTCCCTGTTGTATTTGTTGGGGCCGAAGGTGGTGCGTTAAGAACCGGTGCTTTTACTTCTTTTTTATTAGCCTACCTGCAACAAAGAGATTTTAATTTCAGAGATCACGTATTTAGTTTAAGTAGTGTTTCAGGTGGTTCTTTAGGATCTAATTTATTCAACAGTTTTAATTTAATCAATTTACCTGCAGAAAAATATGTTTCAGCTACGCAAACATTTTATCAACATGATTTTCTTGCACCTGTGACCGGTAAATTGGTTTTTGCCGATGTATTGAATTTGTTCTGGCCCAGAACAATTACTCCTTTTGACAGGGCACGTGCACTGGAAATTGCATGGGAAGAAGCCTGGCAAGATGCAACTCATGCTAAACAGAATGTATTAAGTATGCCTTTTGATTCAGGAGCAGGCAATACTTCAAACAAAGGGAACGCTGCTGTTTTAATTAATATCCTGGAAGCCGAAAGCGGATACCGCAGCATTTGGAGCAATGTAAAAATTGACAATTCATTTAAACGGGCTGTTGATTTAAGAAGCAGCAGCAAGTATGATTTGCATTACAGCACTGCCATCAGCTTAAGTGCAAGATTTCCGTTGGTATCGCCTGGTGGTGCCATAAATTTAAAAGATGGAAGATATCTCCATTACGTGGATGGTGGTTATTTTGAAAATAAAGGCGCACTAACCACTGCAGAAGCTATTGAAGCTATTAAAACCAATTCAAAATATGGTGCAAGGGCCGATGTGTATGTTTTGCAATTTAATTTCAGTGAAGATGGAATTCCAAAACCAGATGGAATTAAGTTTGGCAATGAAATAGCTGAAATTATTTTGGGTATTTATAATGCTAGAGGTGGTCATACAGATTACAGCCTGGTTTATATGAAAAGTATTATTCAAAAGTATAACGGCCACTATATTAACATGGATATGACTCAAAACAGCAAAGATGTTCCTATGAACTGGGTATTATCCAGGGCAGCCATTAACAGTATTGAGAAATTGTGCAAGGTTAGTATGCTTGGGAACAACAATTTAAATAATATGATGAACAGGATTAAAGAATATAGATATAAACCCGTAGTAACTAAATAGGCACAGCCTCTGTCGGAATCATCTTCTTTTTTGGCAAGCATGAAGTAGCACCGGCAGAGGCTGTTATTTATTTTCTGAATAGAAAACGGAACATATTTCATTTTGTTTTACAATGCTGCTTCTTTATTTCATCTTCACAAATATTTAACCTGTGGAAAATCATTTCTCCTTTAAAGTGAATATCCTACTTTCGTTCTCCTAATCTTCAAATCTCAAAATACATTTTATGCAAGCTTGGAAAGATTACCAGGAAAAAAACAAAGACAGGTTCTTAAATGAATTGCTTGAATTGTTACGCATCCCTTCTATCAGTGCTAAAGTTGAAAATAAGGCCGACATGGTATCCTGTGCCGAAGCAGTTAAAAAACGTTTGCTTGAAGCCGGTGCAGATAAAGTAGAAATTTATCCTACTGCCGGGCATCCGCTGGTTTATGGAGAAAAAATGGTGAATCCTTCTTTTCCTACAGTGTTGGTGTATGGCCATTATGATGTACAGCCCATTGATCCATTGAATTTATGGAACAGTCCGCCTTTTGAACCCACCATTAAAGACGGTAAAATTTTTGCCCGTGGTGCCTGCGATGATAAAGGACAGTTTTACATGCATGTGAAAGCATTGGAAACAATGGTGCAAACCAATAGCCTTACTACAAATATTAAATTTTGTATTGAAGGTGAAGAAGAAGTAGGCAGTCCCAACCTTTCAACATTTGTAAAAGCCAACAAAGAATTATTAAAAGCAGATGTAATACTCATAAGCGATACAGCCATGATCAGTATGGAAAATCCTTCTATAGATATAGGAGTACGTGGCTTAAGTTACATTGAAGTGGAAGTTACCGGTCCTAACCGTGATTTACATAGTGGAGTTTATGGCGGTGCAGTTGCAAATCCTGTAACAATGCTGGCAAAGATGATTGCAAGTTGCCACGATGAAAATAACCATGTTACTATTCCCGGATTTTATGATGGCGTAGTTGAAGCAACTGCAGAAGAAAGAAAACTAATGGCAGCTGCTCCTTTTAGTGAAGATGAATACAAAAAAGATTTAGGGGTAAAAGAACTCTGGGGTGAAAAAGGATTTACTACCAATGAACGCACTGGTATAAGACCAACACTTGAATTGAATGGCATCTGGGGTGGTTATACAGGCGAAGGTGCAAAAACCGTTTTACCTAGTAAAGCGTACGCTAAAATTTCTGCACGGTTGGTTCCCAATCAATCATCTGTAGTTATGACAGAAAAATTAATCAGTTATTTTCAAAGCATTGCTCCTGCAGGTGTAACGGTAAAAGCAAGTGAACATCATGGTGGCGAACCTTACATGACACCAGTTGACAGTAAAGCATATAAAGCAGCAGCAGCTGCTATAAAAGATACATTTGGAAAAGATGCCATTCCTGTACGTGGTGGCGGCAGCATTCCCATTTGTGCATTGTTTGAACAGGAGCTGGGAATTAAAATTGTGTTCATGGGCTTTGGATTAGACAGTGATAACCTGCACAGCCCAAATGAAAAATATGATCTGGTGAATTTTTATAAAGGCATTGAAACGATTCCTTATTTTCATAAGCATTTTGCTGAGATGTAAGGAATTAACAACGGAGGCACTGAGGCACAAAGAAATAATCTTTGTGCCTTTTTTTATTGATACAAGCTTTTGTATTTCATGGCATCGTCTCTTCCGCCTTTGGCGGACTCTTGTACAATAATACTTATGGGAACAATTTTTTAGAAGTCGTTTTATCTACATTCAAAATGGTTATTCAGCCGCCGCTCATGCTAGTGTCTCCACGAACAAGAAATAATAAAACTGTATTAGCTTCGTGAATACAAGAAGTGATTAACTAAAAACCACATGTAAAAAAAATTTTATTTTTTTACATGCTACCATTTATTTTGCTTACAAAAAAAAGATGAAATCGATTTGTTTAGTAGTATCTATGATAACAATAATTGGTACAGTTGCAGAAGCACAAC
>DAIOWB010000050.1:7852-12322 GCA_036758725.1 Lacibacter sp. | reverse complement strand
GTTGCCAAAAGTTGAACGGCTATAGCAGGAAGTACACTCAAACATCCTAAAATAAAACAGATAGTAAGTTTAAGATGTGGTTCACGGTTAAACCGGTCTTTCAGAAAAACGTAAAGACTTATAGCAATTCCCGGTGCAATAGAAAGGGCTAGTAAAAGCATAACGAATGAATTGCTTTAAAGATAAAAAGATAGATGTGATTATTTTAAAAGACTTCATTTATTTTTAAGGTATAATTATGAACAGATACATTCTCACTCTTTATTTGCTTTGCCTCAGCTATTTGCAAACTTCAGCCCAGCAGTTTGGAGGAAATGCACCATCCTTAAAATTTTTTCAGTTGAATACCGATACGGTAAGAATTGTTTTTCCTAAAGGGCTTGAAAAGGAAGCCAGAGAAATTGCAGGCCTATCGCATCAATTATTGGGAAATGCACCGTCAGCACTTGGAAAAAAGTTCAGGAAATACAACATTGTTCTTCAAAATCAAACAACATCATCCAACGCTTATGTAGGAATTGCACCATACAGAAGTGAATTTTACATGATGCCCGATTTAGATAACATTTCCTCAAGTGCTCAACCCTGGCATCAGTCACTTGCTGTACATGAACTAAGACATATTCATCAGTTTTCAAATTTCAATAGAGCAATACCAAAGCTTGCAGGCGTTTTTTTGGGTCAGGAAGGACAGGCAGTAGCAATGGGTGCAGTAGTTCCTGACTGGTTTTGGGAAGGCGATGCTGTGTGGCAGGAAACAGTAGTTACAGCACAGGGGAGGGGAAGGTTGCCTCAATTTTTTAATGCTTACCGCTCCTTGTGGCTTGAATCAAAAACATATTCATTCCAGAAATTAAGAAACGGTTCGTTTAGAAATTTTGTACCTAATCATTATGATTTAGGTTATTTACTTGTTAGCTATGGCTATGAAAAGTATGGTTCCGATTTCTGGAAAAATGTAACGGCTGATGCTTTGGATTTGAAAGGGTTGATTTATCCATTTCAGCATGCAGTAAAAAAATATAGCGGGGTATCTTATAAAAAGTTTGTAGATGAAGCATTTAATTTCTATAAAGAAAAAATGAATGTTGAAGGTTTAATAAAATCATCAGCTCTCAACAGTATTACTAAATCAGAGAAAAACAATGTGGTAAACTATCAGTATCCATTTATTTCTGAAGATCATAGTTTGCTTGTTTTAAAATCAGGGTATAAACAAATACCAACTTGGGTACAATTAAATGAAGATGGTACAGAAAAAAAACTAAGAGTAAAAGATATTGCCGATGATAGTTATTATTCTTTTACAAATGGAAAAATTGTATATACAGCTTATGAAACAGATCCACGTTGGGGCTGGAAAGATTATTCGGTGTTAAAAGTTTGGAATAAAGAAACAAATGAAGTAAAAAAAATTACACATCATTCAAGGCTTTTTATGCCGGATATTTCAAAAGATGGTGAACAGGTAGTAGCAGTGCAGGTGGGTACAGATATGAAATGGAATTTGCATTTGGTAGATATCAATACTAAAATCCAACATTCAATTCCCAACCCAAATAACTATTCTTATACTTATCCCAAATTCAGCGGGGATGGTTTAAATATCATAAGTGCTGTTAGAAATGACAAAGGGGAAATGGCACTTTTGCAAACCAATGTTCAATCTGGTGAAGAGAAAATTCTATTGCCCTTTACCAATACTTCTTTGGCCTTTATTCAGGTGTATGGAGATACGGTTTTATTTACAGCTGCACAAAGTGAAGTTGATCAGTTATTCTTGTTTGATAGAAAAAGTAACAGTTTATTCAGGATTGCAGATTTACCTAATGGGAATTATCAACCGGCCTTTAATGCAAAAACACAAACTCTTGTTTGGAATACATTTACAGCAGGTGGAACTAAACTGTTGATTAGGAAGTTGAGTGAATTAAAGCTTGAACGGGTTGAGGCAATTGAAAGTTTATCAGATTTGTATCTGTCGCCCAAAATTTTAAATAAAGGAAATGATTTGCTTAAAGACATTCAGCAACAACCAGGTGAAATAAAAAAATATAGTACAGGAACAAATTTGCTGAATATCCATAGCTGGCGACCAACTTTAAGTGAACCGGATTATGGTATTACTTTCTATAGTGAAAATATATTAAATACGTTTACAGGTGAGTATAGTTATTTTTATAACCGAAATGAACAGTATCATCAGGCTGCAGCTAACATGATTTACGGAGGTTTGTATCCACAACTTTTTGCTGGTATCGTTCAAACATGGAACAGGAGTGAGTATATTAATGCTGATACTACTATTCGTTGGAATCAAATAAATTTTAACACAGGATTTTCAATTCCTTTAAATCTAACCAGCGGAAAGTGGTACCGTAATTTAATCATCAGTTCATCTGTTAATGCTGAAAAATTATCTTTTACCGGAATAGCAAAAACATTTATCAATAATGATCAGTTCAATTATTCCAGTTCATCTATACGTTGGGTAAGCCAGGTGCAAAAAGCAAAACAACATATTTTTCCACATTGGGCTCAGAGTTTTTCTTTGCAATATCGCAGAACAATCGATGGAAAACTTGGCAACCAATTTTTAGGGAATGCGGGTTTGTATTTTCCTGGTTTTGCAAAAAATCACAACCTGGTTTTATTTGCTTCTTATTTTGCCAGGGATACCATCAGGGGTAGTAGGTTTACAAACAACTTTGCATTTGCCAGAGGATATAATGCTGTAAACTTTCCCCGTATGTGGAGGTTTAGTGCAAATTATCATCTACCTCTTTTATATCCTGAATTTGGAATTGGGAATATGATCTACTTTATGCGTATAAGAGCAAATACATTTTTTGATTATACAAAAGGGAGAAGTTTGAGAACGGGAAGAGAGTTTCCTCTTAAATCAACCGGAGTGGAAATTTATTTTGATACAAGGATTTGGAATACATTCCCCGCCAGTTTTGGAATACGTTACAGCAGATTATTAGATAAGGATTTATTGCAACCCACCAGAAATCCAAATCAGTTTGAATTTATTTTACCTCTTGATTTGTTTTGATAAAAATGTTTGAAGAGTTAATGGGGTTATTTAAGTATAATCTTTACATCAGGTGCTGCAAATAAATTGCCTCTTTTATCTCTTACATAAATGTCAGTAATAATTATTTCATCTTCTTTTTTTATGTTTTCATAAAGATTCTTTTGCCAGATGGGCGGCAGTAACACTGCATTTCGTACAGTAACGGAGTTTACATTAAAACGGGATTTTAATTCTCCGGTTTTTTCATCTTCGTATTTGTCTTTGCTTCTGTGTACCAATATGAATCTTGAAATTTTATAACGTACTTTTTTATCGTCCATTACCCAAACTGAAGAATCAATGATTCCCAATACAAATTCTAAGGGTAGCTCACCACCTTTTGTTTTGCCCCAGAACGATTGTAGAGCCGGTGGTTTTAAGGTTGGCTTTGGACTTTGTTGAGCATTTGTTTTCAACGCAAATCCTTGTAATAACAGTAAAAGCAGGAACAGATTTATGATGGGGTTCTTCATGAATGTTTATTGTTTGCACTATAACGAAGCAAGGCTTTCTTCTATTGCCCTGATTTTAGCTTCAGCATCGGCTTTCTTCTTTCGTTCAACATCAACAACTTCAGGTTTTGCATTATTAACAAAACGTTCATTGTTTAGTTTTTTCTCAACTGATAGCAAAAACCCACGCAGATAGTCAAGATCTTTCAGCAATTCTTCTTTCTGTGATTTGCCATCTACAACCTGTTCAGTTTCTAGGTAAAATTTATCTTTTTGAACAACTACAGTAATTGATGCAGGAACAGAAGATGAAACAAAACTTACTGATTCTGCATTTACCTGCTTACTCAACAAAGGCAAAATAAATTTATAGTTTTCCTTTGCAGCAGTTTCAATATGCAACTTGATTTGTTCTTTTGGCTTTAATTGATTTTTGTTTCGGGTATCTCTTAATGCTGTAATCATTTCTTTTAACCTGTCAGCCTGTGCTAAAATTTCTGCATCAAAGTCTTCTGCCTTTTCATTTTGTTTGATTGTTAAATCATCGCCTTCAGAGCGTTCACTTAAATGATGATAAATTTCTTCTGTAATAAAAGGCATAAATGGATGTAAAAGCTGCATCAGTTCTTCAAAAAACGTAAGCGTTTTTGAATACAAATGTCCATCTATTGGTTCTCCAAATGGAGGTTTAACCCACTCAAGATACCAACTGCAGAAGTCGTCCCAGATTAAAGAATAAATTGTTTTTAATGCTTCACTTAATCTGAATTCTTTAAACAACTGGTCAATTTCAGCTTTTACCTGGTTTAACCTGTTTTCAAACCATCGTGCAGGAAAACTGGCGAGCATATAATCTTCTTCTGAACGATCAATCATAACAATGCCATTAGCCTTCCACATTTCAACAAGCTTTAATGCATTCCAGAGTTTGTTATTAAA
>DAIOWB010000050.1:0-7752 GCA_036758725.1 Lacibacter sp. | reverse complement strand
TTTGTTGGGTAATAGTATTCAACATCTTTATTACCGGGATTGCTATAACCTTTAAACACTTCAAAAGGCCAGAGCCAGGAAGAGAACCAGGTATCTAAACAATCATCATCTTGTTTAAGAAGCCCCCTTCCGGCTTCCCCCAAAGGGGGAAGGGTGCTATGCTTCTCAGCCCACTTATTTAACGCCTCTTCTTCATTTGCAGCAACGTAATAATTTCCTTCTTCATCATACCAGGCTGGTATCCGATGTCCCCACCATAACTGACGACTGATGCACCAGTCTTTGATATTCTCCATCCAATGTCGATAGAGATTTTTAAATTTTGCCGGGTAGAATTTAATCTCCTCATTCATTACTACTTCCAATGCCGGGCCTGAAATCTTTTTCATATCAACCCACCATTGCAAACTCAATCTTGGTTCAACTACCACATCGGTACGTTCACTATATCCAACTTCACTTGTATAATCTTCTGTTTTTAAAATGAATCCTTTTTCTTCAAGCTCAGCAGTAATTTTTTTTCTGGCTGTAAATCTGTCCTCACCAATAAAAATCTGAGCTGCATCATTTAATGTACCATCTTCATTTAAAATGTCAACAACTTCAAGATTGTGTTTTTGCCCAAGCTGGTAATCATTTACATCATGAGCTGGTGTAACTTTCAATGCACCAGTTCCAAATTCCATTGTAACATAATCATCTGTAATAACGGGAATACGGCGATTGATAAGGGGCACAAAAACAAATTTTCCATGCAGGTGTTTGTAGCGTTCGTCTTTAGGGTGAACACAAACTGCCGTATCGCCCATAATGGTTTCAGGACGTACAGTTGCAATTACAACATAATCGTTTGTGTTTTCAATGGTGTATTTTAAGTAATAAAGTTTTTGATTGGTTTCTTTACGAATGACTTCTTCATCACTCAATGCTGTTTTAGCTTTAACATCCCAGTTAATCATCCGTTTACCACGGTAGATATACCCTTTATTATAAAGATCAATAAATACATTTATTACTGATTGATAATAATCAGGATCCATGGTAAAAGAGGTACGATCCCAATCCAAACTGCATCCAAGTTTTTTCAGTTGTTGTAAAATAATGCCACCATATTTCTCTTTCCATTCCCAGGCATAACCTAAAAATTCATCTCTGGTGAGCGAAGCTTTTTGAATGCCTTTCTCCCTCAGCATTTGTACCACTTTTGCTTCAGTTGCAATAGAAGCATGATCTGTACCTGGCACCCAACAGGCATTTTTGCCCATCATTCTTGCACGGCGAATTAAAATATCCTGAATGGTATTATTTAAGCAATGGCCCATGTGTAAAACACCGGTAACATTTGGTGGTGGAATTACAATGGTATAGGGTTCACGATCGTCGGGTGTGCTATGAAAATATTTTTTTTCATTCCAGTAACCATACCACTTTTCTTCAGCTGTTTTATGCTCAAAATTTTTACTCAGTTCCATGCAGGATTTCCATTTTTTAAAGTGTGCAAAGTTAAGGAATACAATGTAGTGTGAAGATTGAACAGAATAAAAAAAGCCTCTGAAGAGGCTTTAAAAAAGAGAATAATTTAACCTGCTGTTTAAAAACAGCAAAAAGAGTAAAATTTCAATTCATAGGCAATTACTTAACCAAACATTAATAAAGTGACCAATGCGATAGCTGCGAAAAATACTACGACAAAAACTACTTGTTTTGTAGTTTCATTGACGTGAAAAGAATTTGATGCCATAACTTAAAGTTTTTAAGGTTACAAAATTCTTCCACAGGGTGCTGGAAACTTACATTAGATATATTACAGTGAATAAGATGAAATGTAAAGTTGTGCTAAGTTAGAACAGTTTTTGCTCTTGGCAAAATTGTTTTAAATCTGTTAAAATTCAAGCATTAACTTTATACGCTTTTATGCTTTATGCTATAACTGATATAGAAACTACTGGGGGCTATGCTTCTGCCAACGGAATCACTGAAATTGCCGTGTATATTTTTGATGGTAAGGAAATTATAGAAAAGTTTGAAACACTGGTAAATCCCCATCAACCCATTCCACACTTTATTGAGGTTTTAACCGGAATTACCAATGAAATGGTTGAAAATGCTCCATCTTTTGCACAAATAGCACCACATTTAGCCGATTTACTATCTGATAAAGTCTTTGTTGCTCATAATGTAAACTTTGATTATTCCTTCATCAACCATCAACTTCTTGAAGCGGGGTTTCAATTAAATACAAAAAAGCTTTGCACCGTAAGATATAGCCGCAAAATATTCCCAAAACTGGCCTCTTATAGTTTAGGAAACCTTTGCAGGCATTTTGAAATTCCTATTCAAAACCGTCATAGGGCAGCAGGTGATGCCAGAGCTACAGTTGAATTATTTAAACTTTTAAAAGAAAAAGACATCAATAATCATCTTTATACTATGGTTGGCAAACAATCGAAAGAGCAGTTTTTGCCTCCGTTTCTTAATAAAGAAGATATTGAACAATTGCCATTAACTCCAGGGGTCTATTATTTTCATGATGCTAAGGATAAGATTGTGTATGTGGGCAAGGCTATTCAGCTGAAAAAAAGAGTGTTAAGTCATTTTTCCAACAATAAACCTACAAGACAAAAACAGGAATTTCTAAGGAACATTCAACGTATATCTTTTCAACAGTGTGGAACCGAATTAATGGCTTCTGTATTGGAAACGATAGAAATAAAACGTTTGTGGCCAAAATATAACCGGGCTATTAAAGGATTTGAAGCCAGCTATGGTTTATATGTATTTGAAGATGGAAATGGTTATATACGAATTGCTGTTGACCGGAAACACAAACATCTGAAAGCAGTGCAATCTTTTTATAATCGTTACGAAGCTGTAAATGAACTGAAGCGATTGGCCAATGAATTTTCATTATGCTATAAACTTTGTTTTATTGATCGTTCGGCTGATGTTGACTGTAGTTCTGAAACCTGTAAAGGTGCCTGTTCAAAAAAAGAAAAAGCAACTACTTATAATAAGCGTGTTTTAAAGGCAGTTGAACAATTAAGAAAAGAGTTGCCCAGTTTTGCAATTAAAGAACCATCCTACTTTAATAAGCAAGACAGTTGTATTTTAATGGAAGATGGGAAGTTTTATGGAATGGGGTATTTGCCAACCGATTTTGATTTTTCGAAAATGGATGATCTGAGAAATCAACTGCAATCTTATCCTGAGTATGATTTTGTGAGAAACATGATTCATAAGTATGCAGTTGAACAACCAGATAAAGTAGTTTGGCTATAAAATAAGTACAAAAAAAGCTGCTGGTTTTATCAGCAGCTTTTATATCGTTTTTTGTCTTTATTATTGTCTTGTCCAAATATCAGTTCTTCCAATCATTGATAATCCAATGTATCCACGAACTTTAATGCTGTTATTGTTTTCCATCGCAATTTTACAGGAATACGTTTTTCCGTTTTTAGGATCATAGATTTTTCCACCTGTCCATTCATTTGTACCTGTATAATTAAAGCCCCACATATTAACTAAACCCATTACAGGGCGATTGTGATTTTTTTCATCGGGGTG
Source organism: Lacibacter sp. (assembly GCA_036758725.1). Taxonomy (GTDB): domain Bacteria; phylum Bacteroidota; class Bacteroidia; order Chitinophagales; family Chitinophagaceae; genus Lacibacter. The sequence goes on along the minus strand of DAIOWB010000050.1, from coordinate 4,188 downwards.
TTTTTTATCCAACTTTGGTTTACCTGTTTCCGGATCATTCGGTTCTTTTAGCCATATTATTTTTCCCTGGTATTTTTCTCCATTTTTATATATCTGAATTATACCGGTTCCTTCACCATTCTTCCAGGAGCCAATAATTGCATCGGCATTGTTTTGAGTAAAAGGTAGCTGAGCAAAAGAAGAAAGAATAAATAAGGCACTAAATACAAAGATTAATTTTTTCATATAACAATTTTAAAATGAAGAGTTCCATGTTCTCTTATCAAACACAGTTGTTAAGTTAAACATTACAAAGAAACGACCATTTAGTAAAATTGTGACAAACAGATGGCAGGTTTTAAAAAAAAATTTGATTATTCAATCTGCTTGCAACATATTTGCATAGCAATGAACAAAACAATTGTAAATAATCAGTGGTGGTGGCATTCAATCTCTTTGGGGGAGCTGTAATGCTATTGCTTTGATTGTTCAATCATATTTAAGCCCCCCGATTAAACCGGGGGGTTTTTATTTGTCTGAACAGGGATGTGTAAGATGTGAAGATATGTGGGAAAATGGCTGAAAATTTGAAAACAGAAGCTAATTAGTGAGCTGGGTTGTAACTCTTTATACATGATTCAAAAAAACAGATCAAAACAAAATTTTTAATAAATGATATAACCGGGAGTTTCTGGAATTATCCCAATACTCCCACGAATCCGATAAATCATAGTTCAGACAATGAAGAAAATAGAAATTAAAACAAGTTGTAAACGATTACTGGCAGATGTATTTACACCTGTTGGTATTTACCTGCGCCTTCGTGACAGGTTCAGGGATACCATTTTGCTTGAGAGCACTGATCATCATGCGGCAGAGAATAGCTGGTCTTTTATTGGAATTAATGCTATTGCCGGAATGGAAATAAGCTCTGCAAAAAGTTTGGAATATAAACTGCCCGGGCAAAAGCCTGAACGTTTAGATATTAAACAACCCGGAGATGTTTCAACTTATTTGTTTGATTTTATGAACCGGTTTGAAATTAGTGGTGATTGCAAAGAAGCAAAATTTGCACAAGGATTATATGGTTATACTTCTTATGATGCCGTACAGTTTTTTGAAGACCTTTCTCTAAATCCCCGCCTGAATGATAAAGTCGGGCAGGCCTCTTCAAAGGAGAAGGACTTGAACTTTATTCCGCTAATGCGTTATCGTTTGTATCAGTATGTGATTGCCATTAATCATTACAAAGACGAATTATTTATTTGTGAAAATAAAATTGCAGGAATTGAAAGTGAACAGGCTGTTGTTGAAAGTTTAATACGAAGTAAAGATGTGCCGGTATTCCCTTTTGCAATCAAAGGAAATGAAAGTTCAAATGTTACTGATGAACAATACATAGAAATGGTAAAAAAGGGAATTACCAGTTGTCACCGGGGGGATGTTTTTCAAATTGTACTGAGCAGAAGATTTCAGCAATCCTTTACAGGCGATGAGTTTAATGTTTACCGTGCTTTAAGAAGCATTAACCCTTCACCTTATTTATTTTTCTTTGATTATGGTGATTATAAGTTGATGGGTTCATCACCTGAATCACAGATCATCATCAACAACGGAAAAGCAATTGTTCATCCTATTGCTGGAACATTCAAACGTTCAGGAGATGATATCATTGATCAACAGGAAGCAGAACGGTTATTAAAAGATGCAAAGGAAAATGCTGAACATGTGATGCTTGTTGATCTTGCACGGAATGATTTAAGCCGTGTATGTGATGAAGTTTCGGTTCCGCATTACCGCCAGGTTCAGTACTACAGTCATGTAATTCATTTGGTGAGTGAAGTAACGGGGAAGGTTAGGCCAGGTTCAAATCCTTTTGAACTGCTGGCTAAAACATTTCCTGCAGGTACATTAAGTGGTGCACCTAAAATAAAAGCCATGCAGCTCATTGACTCCTATGAGCCAACAGCAAGAAGTTATTATGGTGGAGGTATAGGTTTTATGGGTTTTGACGGAAGTTGCAATCATGCTATTATGATACGTACATTTTTAAGTAAAAATAATACATTGATTTACCAGGCAGGTGCAGGTGTAGTAGCAGCAAGTAAACCAGAAAATGAATTGCAGGAAGTAAATAATAAACTGGGAGCGTTGAAAAAGGCAATTGAGTTTGCGGCCTCCCTAAATCCCTCCAAAGGAGGGACTTTGTAACAACCAAAAAAAGTAATAATGAGTTTTAAAGGACGGATATTAGTTTTTGATAATTATGATTCTTTTACATACAATCTTGTTCACCTGGTTGAAAAGATTACACATATAAAAGTGGATGTTTACAGGAACGATCAGATTGCATTGGAAAAGGTAAAAGACTATGATAAGATCATTTTGTCACCAGGACCGGGTATTCCTGATGAAGCAGGGTTGCTCTTGCCTTTAATTAAAGAATATGCATCAACTAAATCAATCCTTGGTGTTTGTTTAGGCCACCAGGCAATTGGGCAGGCATTTGGAGGAACGTTGACGAATCTGTCAACAGTGTTTCATGGGGTGGCAACACCTATTAAAATCCAAAATCCAAAAAATTCAAAACCCAATGGTGTTTTGAATGATTTGCCCGAAACAATTGAAGTTGGCAGGTATCATAGTTGGGTGGTAAATAAAGAAGACTTTCCTGCTGATCTTGAAATTACTGCAGAAGATGAAACGGGAATTATCATGGCGTTGCAACATAAAACATTTGATGTACAAGGTGTACAGTTTCATCCTGAGAGTGTGTTAACTCCAATGGGAGAAGAGATTATGAGGAATTGGTTAGTCTGAACTGGGATTTTTGGGATGTAGAGATGATTGGGATTTATTTTATACTTAAAATGTATTTTATGTCTGACTTTAAATATGGAGAGATAACTGAAAAAATCATAGGAGCATCTTTCAGAGTTCATGGAGCTCTTGGAAATGGCTTCCAGGAAGTCATTTATCAACGGGCACTCGAATTGGAATTGAAAATAATTCCACTTGATTATTCCCGTGAATTTGAAATGCCAATATTTTATCTTAACCAACATATTGGAACAAGACGAGTTGATTTTTTAATAGACGGGAAAATAAGTGTTGAATTGAAGGCAATAATAAAATTAGAAGATGTTCATATAGCACAAGCAATGAATTATCTGGAAGCTTATAATCTTGAAGTGGGTTTGTTAATCAATTTTGGAAGTAAACGGTTGGAATTTCATCGACTAACAAATAAAAAATACAACCCGGAAATTTTTCATTATCCCAATATTCCAATTAATCATATAAATCCCAGTTCAGACAAATGAAAAAAATATTACAATTATTATTTGAACATAAAAGTTTACCAAGAGAGCAGGCTAAAGAAGTGTTGCTTAACATTGGCAAAGCTGTATACAATGAACATGAGATAACTGCATTTATGACGGTATATCTTATGAGAAGTATAACCATTGAAGAACTACAGGGATTTCGTGATGCCTTAATGGAGTTGTGTGTGCCGGTTGATTTATCAGGTCATCAGGTTCTGGATATTGTAGGAACTGGTGGCGATGGGAAAAATACATTTAATATTTCAACACTATCATGTTTTATAGTTGCAGGTGCCGGACAAAAAGTAGCCAAGCATGGAAACTATGGTGCTTCATCCATCAGTGGTGCAAGTAATGTAATGGAACAACTGGGTTATAAATTTTCAAATGATAATGCTAAACTAAAAAAAGAAGTAGAAGAAGCAGGTATCTGTTTTATGCATGCACCATTATTTCATCCGGCATTGAAAACTGTTGGGCCAATCCGCAAAAATTTAGGTATGCGTACGTTCTTTAATATGCTGGGGCCAATGGTAAATCCTGCTAATCCCAGCTATCAGTTAGTTGGTGTTTACAGTTTGGAAATGGCGAGAATTTATAATTATCTCCTGCAACAAACAGGCAAGGCATTCACCATCATTCATAGCCTGGATGGGTATGATGAAATTTCATTGACTAACGATACAAAAGTAATTACCAATGAAGGAGAACGCATTATGACTCCTGAACAAATTGGCAAGAGAATGGTTGTAGCTAGTGATATACATGGAGGAAACAGTATTGAAGAGGCTGCTAAAATATTTACCACAATATTAAACAGAGAAGGAACATGGGCTCAAAATGCAGTTGTACTTGCCAACGCAGCAATGGGTTTGTTTTGTAC
>DAIOWB010000049.1:0-12605 GCA_036758725.1 Lacibacter sp. | reverse complement strand
CAAATCAAACCCTTACAAATCCCCAACTTAATTATCTAAGTATTCCTTTGTTACTTACATTTAAACCAGTTAAAATTTTATCAATTCAGGCAGGTCCGCAGTTTGGAATACTAATGGATAAAAACAAAACGCTCATAACAAATGGAAAAGATGCTTTTAAAAACGGAGATCTGTCAATGTTAGTAGGAGCACAACTGAATATATTGAGGGTTCGTTTATATGGCCGTTATGTAATCGGTTTAAATAATATCAATGATGTTACCAGTACTGAAAAATGGACTAACCAGGGTATTCAGTTAGGTGTAGGGTTTGCATTTTAATAATAGCTCACATTGTTAAATAATTAAAAAAGGCTTCCTTATAGAGGCCTTTTTTAATTTACCGGGTTAGTTAATATTATTTTCTTCCTCTTAACATATTTCATGCTTTTGAAACCTTTATTTTTGTTTCAATAAAAATTAATTTATGAGAAAACACTTCATGCAAATCTTCGTTGCATTCTTAGTATTATTTATTTCTGTTACATTTCATTCTGTTGCACAGCTTAATTTAAAAGATACCATTCCGTTTGACTCAAAAGTGAAAATGGGAAAGCTGGAGAATGGGTTAACTTATTTCATCCGCAGCAATAAAAAACCAGAGCAACGTGTAGAGTTGCGTTTAGTTGTAAACACAGGTTCTATTCTTGAGGATGAAGATCAGCAGGGCCTTGCACACATGACTGAGCATATGGCTTTTAATGGCACCAAAAATTTTAAGAAAAATGATATTGTTTCTTACCTGCAGGAAATAGGAGTTGGTTTTGGTAATGATCTCAATGCTTATACCGGTTTTGATGAAACGGTGTACATACTCCCTATCCCAACAGATAAACCAACCAATCTTGAAAAAGGATTTCAGATTCTGGAAGACTGGGCTCATCATATCTCCTTTGTAGATGAAGATATTGATGGTGAAAGAGCTGTGATATTAGAAGAAAGCCGGTTGGGTAAAGGTGCAGAAGAAAGAATGTTCAGGAAAATTCTTCCAGGTTTATTTGCCGGTTCATTATATGCAGATCGGTTACCTATTGGTAAAGACAGTATTATTAAGAATTTTAAATACGATGTTATACGTCGTTATTATAAAGATTGGTACCGCCCCAATTTAATGGCTGTGATTGTTGTAGGTGATATCTCAACAGAGAAAGCAGAAGAAATGATCCGCAAACATTTTACCGGTTTAACAAATCCTGCAAATGCCCGTGAAAGAAAATATGCAACACTGGCACCCTTTGCACAAAATAAAGTAATGCTGTTAACAGATAAAGAAGCTACTACTTCAAACATCAGCATTAATTTTCCTGCATTTAAAGATGAGCCAACAGCTACTGTTGAAGAATACCGGTACGACCTTATCCGCAGTTTGTTTACACGTATGTTTAATCAGCGCTTGCAGGAGTTAACACAAAAAGAAAATCCACCGTTTAATTTTGCCGGTTCAAATTTTGGTTCCTATGCAAGAGGGTACGATGCTTTTGGATTATACGGATCTGCAGGTACGGGAGATGTTAAACGAGCAACACAGGTTTTATTAGAAGAACTGGAACGTGTAAAACGTTTTGGATTTACAGCTACAGAACTGGAGCGTACCAAAAAGAATTTAATTTCTTATTATGAAAAAGCGTTCAACAACCGTGATAAAAATGAAAGCGCCAATTTTGTAAATGAGTATATCAATTACTTTCTTTCCGGGGAACCATCACCAGGAATAGAATATGAATTTGATAAAGTAAAAACCATTTTACCCGGCGTTAGCATTGAAGAAGTGAATATTTTAGTAAACAAATACATTAAGGGAATTGATAATCGCTTCACTTACATCACTGGCCCCGAACCGAAAACAAATGATAAAATTTATTCTGAAACAGATATTGCTGCATTGTTCCCTGCTGTTGAAAAAGCAGATATAAAAGCTTATGAAGATAAGGTTGTTGCTTCATCGTTAATTGAAACAAAGCCAAAGGCTGGAAAAGTTATACTTAAGAAAACAAATGCAAAACTCGGAACAACAGAATTAACATTAAGCAATGGAATTAAAGTAACATTAAAATCAACCGATTTTAAAGCAGATCAGATTTTAATGTCGAGCATAAGGCCTGGAGGAAAAAACCTTTATGGTTTAAAGGACAAGATTCATGCAGAATATGCAGTAGCTGTTGTACAGGCAATGGGTGTGGGAACATTTTCACCTGTTGATTTACGTAAAGTTCTTGCCGGTAAAACAGTAACGGTAACACCTTTTATTAATGCAGTGAGTGAAGGAGTAAGAGGTAATTCAACAGTGAAAGATATTGAAACCATGTTTCAGTTAACCTGGTTGTACTTTACAAATGCACGTACAGATACTTCATTATTTAAATCCTATCAGCAGCGCAACAAATCACAATATGCAATGATGGGTGCTAATCCGCAATTTGCTTTTATTGATACGTTGTATAAAACATTATATAATAACAATCCGCTTGCGCCAATTGCTTTACCCAAAGCAGAATATTTTGATCAGATTAATGTGAACAGAAGCCTTGAAATTTATAAAGAACGTTTTAATGATGCAGGTAGTATGCAGTTTGTTTTTGTTGGTAGCTTTAAGGATGATGAATTAATTCCTTTGGTTGAACAGTATATTGGCAGTTTACCTACCACCACTAAAAAATTTGCAGCTGTTGATAATAAAGTAAGAACCATCAAAGGCAAAAAAGAAATGATGGTGAAAAAAGGAAAAGAAGAAAAAAGTTTAATCATACAATTACATTCAGGTGAAGTTCCTTTTAGCCAGGATTTGGAATTAAAAGCTCAGGCAGCTACCGAAGTACTCAATATCCGCATCATCGAAGAATTGCGTGAAAAAATTGGCGGCATTTATGGTGGTGGCATTTATGGCGGACTGGAAAAAACACCTTACGGCAATTATTCATTTGCTGTACAGTTGCCATGCGGCCCAGAAAAAGCAGATACACTTTTAAAAGCCATCAATAAAGAAATTAAAGACATTGCAACAAAAGGCCCATCACAAAAAAATCTTGATAAAGTAAAACAACAATGGCGTGAACAACATAAGATTGATTTAAAAGTTAATGAAAACTGGCTTTCTGCATTGGTAGAAACCAAATACCCCGGTAATAACATTGATTATTTTATTAACTATGAAAAATATGTTGATAAACTAACTGTTAAGGATGTGCAGCTGGCTGCATCACAATTACTCAATGGGCCCAATGTATTTACTGCTATTCAAATGCCTGAAAACTATGTGCCCGGTGAAGAAAAGAAAACAGCAGAAAGAGAGAATAACATTATTGAGACAATTGAAATTGATAAACCAGAAATAAAAATAGAGTTGTTTGATAATGCAGAAATTGATGGCGACAGTGTAACCGTTTATTTCAACAGTTATCCGGTTTTAAGTAAAAAGCAACTAACTGCAACAGCTTTAGTGTTGAATGTAAAAGCACAAACCGGACGAAAAAATACGTTGGTGATGTTTGCAGAAAATCTGGGTTCCACACCGCCTAACACGGCATTAATGCGTGTTACAGTGGGAGATAAGGTTTATAATATTACTGTTGAAAGTGATAAAAAGAAAAACGGCACTATTGTATTTAAGTGGAAAGAAAAGTAATTGTGGTGAAATGATAGAATAAAGAACGGCGGCTAAAAGCCGCCGTTCTTTATTTATTGATTCTTTTGATTTTTTAATGAATAAGTTCATAAACAAATAATACTATTTTGATTTACAGTTTTTGTGTGTTAATTTGATTGCAAATCAATCATATTGCCATGTCATTACAATCTGCCACTCTAATTGCTTTCTTTTTATTATTAACTTCCTGTACGAAAGAAAAAATTCAAATTTCAGAAATAAAGAGTACTGTTTCTATTGCTGCTAAGCCAGCTACTTCTGTTGTTACTTACTTAACAGGCGATGCAGCTGATGTAACAACAACTGCAACAGGTGGATTATTACTCATGGGTGGCAGTACCGATGTTGATGAAGCTATTGCATGGTTTTTACAAAGAGCAGGTGGAGGCGATGTAGTTGTAATCCGTTCTACAGGTGCTGATGGATACAATTCGTATATGTATAACATGGTAAACGTAAACTCAGTAGAAACAATTATCATTGATAGCCGTACAAAGGCAGAAATGGCTTCAGTCATCCAAAAAATTAGAAATGCAGAAGCTTTGTTTATTGCAGGTGGTGATCAGTGGGATTATGTAAACTATTGGAAAAACACAGGTACTGAAAATGCCATTAACTATCTGATAAATACTAAGGGTGTAACTGTAGGTGGTACAAGTGCAGGGTTAGCCATTTTGGGGAGCGCTTATTATTCTGCACAAACCGGTTCTGTTACAAGCGCACAGGCATTGGGCAATCCTTATCACAAATATGTTTCTTTGGGTGCAAATGATTTTGTTTCATCTCCTTACTTAACCAATACAATTACTGATTCTCATTATTCGCAAAGAAGCAGGCAGGGACGGCATATCAGTTTTATGGCACGACTGATGAAAGATTTTGGTTATACAACTACAGTTAAAGGAATAGGAGTAGATGAACAAACTGCAGTTTGTATAGATGCATCAGGAACAGGAAAAGTATATGGAATAAACAATGCTTATTTCTTAAAAAATACAACGTTGGGTGCTGAAACCTGTATCAGTGGCACGCCTCTTACCTGGAACAGAAGTGCACAGGCTGTAACCGCTTATCGTATTTCCGGATCATCAACTGGCAATGGTACATTTAATGCAAGTAACTGGAGTTTCAGTGGTGGTACTTCCTATTTTTATTATGTAAATAATGGAGTTTTGTTTTAATTGGTACTATGTTGTAGTTCGTACTTTTTAACAAATTACAATTCATCACTTCTCAGTTTATAAAGTGCGAATCAGATTTTGTAAAATTACATTAGCTCAATTTGCTTTTTTACCAGGGGAGAAACCCGTTTACCAATTAATTCAATGGCTTGTTTTAATTTTTCATGCGGCATACCTGCATCCATTTGAAATGTAAATCTTGAGATGCCTCCCAATGCTTTACTGTGACGAATGATTTTTTCTGCAACTTCTTCCGGGCTGCCAACAACTAATGCGCCTAATGGTCCTGCCTGTGCATTAAATCCTGCACGTGTAACAGGAGCAAATCCTCTTTCCTGTCCAATTTTGGTAAACATGGCTGCATAACCGGGATAATATGTTTCAACAGCTTCCTCTGTTGTATTAGCAACAAAACCTAATGAATGTAACCCTATTTTTAATTGTTCTGCTGAATGACCAGCTTTATTACCGGCGTCTTTATACAAATCAATCAATGGTTTAAAACGGTGTGTTTCTCCACCAATAATAGCAACCATCAATGGCAACCCTAACTTGCCTGCTCTTACAAATGATGCAGGTGTGCCTCCAACTCCAATCCAGATTGGTAGTTTTTCCTGTAAAGGCCTTGGATAAATTGATTGATTGTGTAAAGCAGGTCGAAACTTGCCCGACCAATTAACCACTTCATTCTTTTGAATGTTGAGTAAGAGTTCTAACTTTTCAATAAATAAATCATCATAATCATGCAGGTTTAATCCAAATAAGGGGAAAGCTTCTGTAAACGAACCACGACCCACAACCATTTCTGCCCTGCCGTTTGAAATTAAATCGATGGTTGCAAAATTTTGAAATACTCTAACAGGATCGGCAGCACTTAAAACAGTTACAGCACTGGTGAGACGAATGCGTTTAGTACGTGCAGCAGCGGCTGCCAATATGATTGATGGAGCTGAATCTAAAAATTCTTTTCTGTAATGTTCTCCAATTCCAAATACATCCAGCCCAAACGCATCTGCCAATTCAATTCTCTCCAACAACTCAGCTAGTGATTTTGCATTTTGTATAGCAATATCTGATCCTTTGTTTGATGTGGCTGAAGCAAAACTATCTATTCCTATTTCCATGGTATTTATTTTGATCTTTGCATTGATTGTGTTTCACAAATTTATTCAATGAGTATTCCTGAGTTTGTGAAGATAAGAAATGCATGAGGCGGGGTATCATCTTTTCATTTCCTGTTTCTAAAAAAGAATCGTATTCCAAATAAAATGAACAGTAACAATAAAATAAGAAAGTAAACAGTTGTTGAAAAGCTTTTAATGATTGAACTTACATTTGTTGCCTTTGATAATAGATTTGAAATGTTGGGATAACGATTCAGCATAGTTATGATTCCAATGTTTTCTGCATAATCAAAAATGCCTGCACAAACTGGAATAAAGCATAAATAAAAATAGTTGCTATCTAATTTGTTTAGTTTGTTAAGAAAATAAGCCAGCAACAGACAGGAACTAATTGCAAAGAGGAATGGATAAATCATATCCATAGGAAGTTGCTTATATAAATAAACGTTTCTTCCCTGTTCACCTAAAGTATCAAACAGTTTGTTGACATAGTCAGCGGAATAACCGGTTGGCATCATATCCAGAAGCTTCATTCCATTTGAAAAGTTCATTACTTTAGGAATAGTAATGAAGAGCATAACAAAATAGATAGTATTAGTAAAAAGAAAAAGGAATAAGACTTTCCTGCCACTTATATTTTGCTTTATAAAGTTTCTCATTTAAAGTGTATAAAGTAAGAAAACCTGGTTTTGAATATGATTACAGTTTCGGATACAAAGCTTAGGCTTCTTCCGCTTTTATGAATAGACCTTAATGAATAAGCACATTTTTTCTTCACTTCTATTTGAGGCTCGAATATTTGGCGAAGCATTATACAAGATAATTTACTTTGTAAAAACGTTGATTGTTTCGTTGTACATCTACATTATGATGTTCCATTGATTTACACATTTACTATAAACACCGGTATTTCCAACTCGTGCCGAACCGCTTCAATGGTTTCACCAAAAACATAATCTTTTAAACCTTTATGACGGTGTGCACCCATTACGAGTAAATCGGCTTTGTTCTCTTTTACAATGCGAACAATTTCTTTAATTCTGTTTTTATAACCTAATGCAACGGTTACATTAAACCCTTTTTCCTTTAATGTTTTTGCATATTGCTGTAAACGTTCCCTGTCGTTACGGGTTTCAAAATCATCTGATACATCGCCCAGCATACGTGCCGGTGCACTTTCAACAATATGCAACAATAGGTAACCAGCTTCTTTTTTACCTTGTTGTAAAGCATGTGCAATAATCTTTTCATCATTTTCAGAAAAATCAAGTGCGGCAGCAATTAATTTAATTTCAGGAACAGTGAGATTGGAAAAATCGGGGATGGCGCTGTGTAATTTAATATCAGCTTTTGCCGTTTGTTTTTTAAGGAAAGGAAGTACTGTCATAGCAAAGAATAGCCATACAAAAATAAGAGCAACAATACTGATAACAATTTTCCAGAACATCATTCCTTCCTGCTGGTAAACTGTTGAAATTTCCTGCGCCACCAATCGCACATTTAAAGTAATAAGGATGGCAGCAATGATCCAGGCTGCAGTTTTTATCCAGTTGTTAATAGCAAACTCACCCATCGTTTTTTTATCGCTCACAAAATGAATAAGTGGAATAATGGCAAAGCCTAATTGCAAACTCAAAATCACCTGGCTAAATACAAGCAGGTCGTCTACTTTTTCTTCTCCATAAATTAAGATTACAATTACAGCCGGTATAATTGCAATTAACCTTGTGAGTAAACGGCGCAGTAAAGGATTAATTCGGATATGTAAATAACCTTCCATTACAATTTGTCCCGCAAGTGTACCGGTAATGGTACTACTTTGCCCGGCAGCTATTAATGCCACTGCAAATAAGATAGGTGCCAGTTTTGTACCAAGCAATGGTGCCAGTAACTGATGTGCATCTTCAATTTTTGCAACCTGAGAATTACCTGTTGCAAAAAACACACTGGCAGCTAATATCAGAATAGCTGCATTTACAAAAAAGGCAAGGTTAAGTGCAATGGTACTGTCGATAAAATTAAATTTTAAAGCACGCCTGATGCTGGCTTTGTCTTCACCTATTTTTCTTGTTTGTACTAATGCAGAATGGAGATAAAGATTGTGTGGCATTACCGTTGCACCAATAATACCTACAGCAATATAGAGTGCCTGGTTGTTTAATGCTGTTGGTATAAATCCAATGGCTACATCACCCAAATTGGGTTTGGCTAAAATAATTTCTATTAAAAACGAAACGCCTATAATAGCAACCAAAGCAATAATGAATGCTTCCAGTTTACGTATACCATAATTTTGTAACCATAATAATAATAATGTATCAAATACGGTTATGCCTACTCCCCAAATAAGCGGTAGCCCGGTTAATAAATAAATACCTAATGCCATACCCAACACCTCAGCCAAATCACATGCAGCAATGGCAATTTCTGCAAGAATGTATAAACAAAAATTTACAAGTGGCGGATATACTTCACGGTTTGCCTGTGCCAGATCCCGCCTGCGGACAATTCCCAATCTTGCACTTAAACTTTGAAGCAACAGGGCCATGAGATTGCTCATGAGTAAAACCCAGATGAGTTGATATCCGAATTTTGCACCGCCTTGTAAATCGGTTGCCCAATTACCCGGGTCCATATACCCAACACTTACGAGGTAAGCTGGTCCTGCATAGGCAAGCAACCTGCGCCATCCCTTTTGAGGAATGGTGGTATCAACAGATTCATGCACTTCACTCAACGATGTATTTGAATACTTCATAAATTAAATTGGTTTTACAAAAATGTTTTTTGCCAGTTGATCACTGAGTGTTGTTAATGGTTGATTACGGATTTTAATTTCAACCGAATGATCAAACTCAAAACGTTTTTTTATTTCCAGTTTGGTACCAATGATGATTTTTTTCATCCTCAGCATTTCAAGTAAACTGCTGTTCTGATCTCCAACTGCAGTTACAATGGCCGGTACATTTTCTTTGAGCTGTTGCAAATGGATTTGATGGATAGTTTCAACTTTGCCGTTTTTATCAGGAATAGGATCGCCATGAGGATCGTTTTTGGGGAAGCCGAGAAATTCATCAAGTCGTTCTATCAGTTCATTACTGCTTACATGTTCCAGCTCCTCTGCAATAATATGTACAGCATCCCAGTTAAAATGTAACTTCTCAGCTAAAAAATATTCCCATAGCCTGTGCCTGCGGATGATGCTGAGGGCTACTTTTTTTCCTTCAGCTGTAAGTGTTACTCCATAGTAACGTTCATAATGAAGTATTTTTTTTTCTTTCAACCGCTTGAGCATATCTGTTACCGAAGCCGGTTTGGTTTTTAACTCAGCCGACAGTTCATTGGTACTTACATTACTGTCTGTTTGCTGCAACCGGTAAATGGCTTTGATGTAATTTTCTTCAGCAGTTGAAAAATTCATATATCACTAAATTAAAATTTAGGTAAATCTAAATTATTTAACCTTAAAAGCAAAGAAGGCTGAAAAAATTTATGTATAGCTAAAAGTTTTACATTTATAGCCACTCTTAAAACTCACTTATGAAAAGATTGTGTTTAATGTTCCTGCTGGTATTTGTATTAGTAAGCTGCAAAGAAAAAAAGCAGAAATCCATTGCCAGTGAAGATTTAACAGCCTCTGAACTGATTGCGTTAACACCCGATTTAAAATTGCCCCTGCTGATTTCTGATACGGCTTTGTTACGGAACGAAAACGATTCTTTTGCTGTTTCGCATAAAGTTGTTCAAACAATGTTGAGTGATACCATTTTTAATCAATTCTACCCTAAAACAAAACAACTGAAGCTTTTTGCAATGGGAAAAACGGCAACTGAAGCCGGAGGTACTTTTTTACTACTAAAATCGGTTGCAGGTTCAAAAAGAGAAGCCCATCTTTTTCATTTTAATAAAGACATGCTTTATACTGATGGAATAAAACTGGCAGGCAATGAAGTATCAGCCAAAGGAAAAAAATATGGCAGGGTAGATAATAAACTCAATATTGCTTTGTGTGAAGATGTAAGAACGGCAACTGGCGAATTATTTACAAATGAAACGGTTTATGCTGTAAATGACTCAGGGAAATTTATTGTGGTAATGACAAACAGCAATGAAGATTTAAGCGATGAAATTCTGGGTAACCCGATAGATACGTTTGCCCGCAAGCAAATTTATTCTGCAGACTATTTGATTGATAAAAAGAATATGGTTTCAGTAAGAGATGGCTTAACAGCTAAAACAATGACTTTTTTCATCCATGTAAGTAAACAGAATGGTACATGTGTGGGAGAGTTAAAAGGAGATGCGACCTTTACTGAAAAAAACAAAGCTGTATTTAAAGACGAAGGTTCTGATTGTGAAATCAATTTTATTTTCAGTAAGTCAGCTGTTACAATTAAAGAAATAAACGCCTGCGGATCTTACAGAGACATTACCTGCTTTTTTGAAGGAACGTTTACTAAGAAAGCTGTTCCTAAGCCTGCAACTAAACCCGTAAAGAAAAAATAAAGTTATTATGAGCAAACGTTTGTTAATTCACTCCGGTTCACCCTGGGAAGATGTTGTTGGATATTCAAGGGCTGTGCGAATTGATCAGCTGATTGAAGTTTCAGGCACAACTTCTGTTGATGGAAGCAAGATTATTGGTGAGGGCAGTGTTTATGAACAGGCGAAATTTATTTTTCAGAAAATAGCTAAAACGCTTGAGCAGTGCGGTTCTTCGCTTGAGCATGTAGTACGCACCCGTATGTATATAACCGATATTAATCATTGGGAAGAGGCTGGTAAAGCTCATGGAGAAGTATTTCATACCATTAAACCTGCCTCTACTTTAATTGCTGTTTCAGCTTTGGTAGATGAACGTTTGCTTATTGAAATTGAAGCAACAGCCTATATTCCAACTACATAATGTGCATAACCCAATTATACAAATAAAGCCTGTTTAATTTTTTCAGGTTATATTGCGGCGCATTTTAGAAAACTAACTCATATATGACGTTTAATCATTTTAAAGTTCCTTACCAATCTGAAGCCCAGTATTCAAAGAAGGTTGCTTACTTCTCCATGGAGTTTGCCATTCATCAACCCTTGAAAATTTACAGTGGTGGTCTTGGTTTTTTAGCCGGCTCTCATATGCGAAGTGCATATGATCTCAAACAAAATTTAATTGGCATTGGTATCCTGTGGAAATACGGATACTATGATCAGGCCCGTAACCAGGACCAAACATTACAGGTACAGTGGAATGAAAAAATCTATAACTTTTTAGAAGATACAGGTATTAAATTTCAGATTAATATACACGAGCATCCGGTTTGGGTGAAAGTGTGGTATCTCAATCCTGAAACATTTAAAAGTGCTCCTATGTTTTTGCTGAGCACCGATTTGCCTGAGAATGATTATGTATCACAAACCATTAGTCATCGTTTATACGATGCCAATGTTGCTACCAAAGTGGCACAGTTTATTTTACTGGGTGTTGGTGGTGCAAAACTCATTGATGAATTAGGATTTAATCCTGATGTTTATCATTTAAATGAAGCGCATGCTATTTCGAGTGCATTTTACCTGTACAAAAAATACGGATCACTGGAAGAAGTAAAAAAGAGATTGGTATTTACAACACATACTCCCGAAGAAGCAGGCAATGAAAAACATGATATTTATTTGTGTGAAAAGATGAGTTATTTCTGCGGCACTCCTATAGATGAAGTTAGAAAGCTCACCGGAATTACCGATGATCAGTTTAATCATTCATTAGCCGCATTACGGTTTGCAAGAATAGCAAATGGCGTAAGTGCATTGCATGGCGAAGTGAGCCGTAAAATGTGGAGTAATTTTGAAAACATTGCACCTATTACAAATATTACAAATGCTCAAAACTGGCGCTATTGGGCCGATAAACAATTGTATTTTTCAATGGATGGAAATGATCCTGAAAAATTTGATGACCGTAAAAGATATTTAAAGAAACGTGCATTAGATATTGTTGCTGATCAAACAGGAAAATTATTAGATCCTGATGTGTTAACCATTGTATGGGCACGCCGTTTTGCAGGCTATAAAAGAGCTGAGTTATTAACTCGTGATACCGATCGCTTTAATGCATTACTGAGCAATAAAAAATATCCTGTTCAAATTGTATGGGCAGGTAAACCTTATCCGGTAGATTATCCTGCCATCAGTGATTTTAATCATCTAATTCATTTAAGTAAGAATTATAAAAACGTAGCTGTTTGTATTGGATATGAACTGGCTCTGAGTAAACGTTTGAAACAGGCATCGGATGTTTGGTTAAACAATCCCCGTGTTCCCCGTGAAGCCAGTGGAACAAGTGGTATGACTGCAGCTATGAATGGTGCTGTGAATGTGAGCACGTTTGATGGCTGGATTTGTGAATTTGCAAATCATGGTAACAACAGCTTTATTGTTCCGCCGCTTGATTATTCAGCAATGAATGTACATGAGCAGGATCAGTACGATCTGGATCAATTATATGAAATACTTGAAAACCAGATCCTGCCTATGTACTATGATAACTACCAGGTGTGGAGACAAATTGTACAAAACGGAATGAAAGATGTTCGTTTTCAGTTCGACAGTAACCGCATGGCTGATGAAT
>DAIOWB010000048.1:0-12723 GCA_036758725.1 Lacibacter sp. | reverse complement strand
ATTAAACAAGTCTATTTTCAAGACAGAGATGGTTATTGGATTGAAGTAAACAGTGTTGCTCAAAAATGAAAACCTAAAGAAGTCTATTGACTTTTTCGTTTTATAGAATGTATTCCTCACTTTCCATTTTGCTTGCCACCCAGCATAGGTACAAATGAAAAAGCATCAAATACTTCTTCAGTATAAGTACCATCAGCATGTTTGGTTAAACGTTTCATTCGCTGAGATTCACCTTCATCAACCGGTATCACCATTTTGCCTCCAATTTTCAATTGTTCAATTAATTTAGGAGGTACAAAGGGAGCGGCAGCAGTAATAATTACTTTATCAAAAGGAGCATAAGTGGGCAAGCCATCAAACCCATCACCAAAAAAAAATTTAATACCGTGATACTTTTTTAAAAAAGGGAAAGACACTTTATTGAATTCAAATAATTTTTTTTGTCGTTCAATGGTAAATACCTGTGCATTCATTTCTGCCAGTACACATGCCTGGTAAGCACTGCCTGTACCTATTTCCAATACCTTATCATAAGGTTTTATTTCAAGTAACTGTGTTTGATAAGCAACAGTGTAAGGCTGAGAAATTGTTTGACCTTCATCAATTGGAAAGGCACGGTCTTCATAAGCAATTTCATCAAACGCAGTATCTAAAAAATAATGACGGGGAATGGTATTGATAGCATGGAGAACAGCTTCATCAGAAATTCCTTTGTTACGTAATATTTCCACTAACTTTTTACGTAACCCTTTGTGGCGGTAAGTATCGTCAAATTGTCTCATAAACATTTGCAAGATAAGCAATCATTACACGCTGAATCATGATTACAATTGATAATGTTTGTAATTGACAGATATTCTCATTACTTTTTATAAAAATTTACATATGCCGGAGAACCTTCCATCATCACCTAACCAGGACCATGTTGAAATTTACCGTGAAAAACAAAAAACAATTCGCCGTGCCATTTCATACGGAGTTGTACTGATTGTTGGTATACTTATTATTTTTTTAGGAGGCCGTTTAAAACTCGGAAAAGATGGTATTGAAATTTCAAAAGATATTTTACAAACAACAGAACAAAAGATAACAACAACTTCTAATGGCGATTATACAACAGGCGAATTAAATGATGATGCCAAAAAGTTTATTGAAAAAAATAAAGCACGCATTAAACCCGGATGGTTTACCGGTAACAATTATATTGATAAAGAGCTGGGCTATCTTTTTTCTGTTGAACATCCTGAAAAATGGAAAATAACGTATAACCCTGAAAATGCAAACAGTGAAAATTCAAATGAAAATCCGGTTAATACAATTGATGCAGGTGATGGTATTATTTTAAAAGTAGCTGTTGCCAATAATTCTGAAAACGAAACCATTGAAGCAATTGCCGGTGCATTTTACCAGGTATTTACAGAACTGGCAAAACATGATCCTGGTATTAAACCTGAAATTTCATTTGACAAACCAACACAAACTGCTTTTTTTAATGGCGTAAATGTGCAGAATTATAAACAGGTATTAATGAAGATTGTATTAAAAAACCAGAAAGGATATTTTGCTTATGTTGAATATCCTAAAAAACTGGAAGCTGATGAAAGAGTAAAAGAACTGAAAAATATGGTTGCTACTTTAACTGCTATATAAAAAGAAAGCGGCCGAAACCGCTAACGCCTTTGTTGATCGCCTGACCAATAAAGAATTTCAAGTTCATCCGCTTTTTTTTATTTCAATCCCATGTCATTTATTATTCCATTAACGCCTTTGTTGGTCGCCTGACCAACAAAGGATTTCATGAACGGTAATGCGTTAAAAAATCAAATTCACTTTTGCCAGTTTCATAAAATGAAGCACTGCTCCAGCGATATGCTTCTGGTACAGTTGCTAATTGCCATTTAGGTTGTAAAGGATTGTTATGCAAATAATCTAATTTTTGTAAAAAAACATTTTCAGAAAACAAATCCACACTTAAAGAATTCACGCCTTTGTTGGTCGCCTGACCAACAATTGATTTCACTTACGATAATGAGTTAAAAAATCAAATTCGCTTTTATCAGTTTCATAAAATGAAGCACTGCTCCATCGATATGCTTCTGGTACAGTTGCTAATTGCCATTTAGGTTGCAAAGGATTGTTATGCAGATAATCCAATTTTTGTAAAAAAACATTTTCTGAAAACAAATCAACACTTAAAGAATTTCTTTCCCATACCTGGTAATTTCTATCGGCAGCTTTTACTTTCAATTTGTGTAATAGTGGGTGATCATTCATTTTCATAAAGTTGAGTAAGCTGCGGGAAGTAAATTTCAAGAGATCTCTTTGGAAATTTGCTTTGATTATTCCATCATGTAACTGCCAGATAGCATGAAAATGATTTGGCATAATTACAAATGCATAAATAGTCACTTGCTCTTCTAAACATCTTTTTCTTAAGGCTTCAATAAGAATTTCCTTATGATAATCATACTCCAATACAGGTAACCAATTGAGATTAGTAACAGTTACAAATTGTGGTAAGTGATCAAAACATATCATTATTAAATTTACTAAATCATAATTAAGGATTAAAATTTATACTCCATAATCTCTTGTTGGTCAGGCGACCAACAAGGGCAGGAGCGACCAATATTTGCAGAAAAAAAGCGGCTCTCGCCGCTATCTTTTTTATTTCAACCCCATGTCTTTTATTATTCCATCAATGCGATCATTTAATTGCTGATGCACTGCATCAAAGTTCTCTGCTTTATCCAGCTTAGCATTTACACTAAAATAAAATTTAATCTTTGGCTCAGTACCACTTGGCCTGGCAGATATTTTACTACCATCTGCCAGAATGAATTGCAACACATTTGATTTAGGTAATTGAATTGTCCACTCCTCACCTGCCTGCAGGTTTTTTCCTTTTTGTAATTGGTAATCGAGCAATTGTACAACAGCTGAACCATTAATAATTGCGGGTGTGTTGTTTCGGTAGCCTTCCATCATTGCAGCAATTTCTGCCTGACCGTTCATTCCTTTTTTTGTAATGGAGATGAGGCTTTCTTTATAAAATCCATATTGCACATACAGGTCTATCATCTTCTGATACAAACTTCTGCCTTTGTTCTTTTCATAAGCGGCCATTTCACAAAGCAAAGCAACAGCGCTTATGGCATCTTTATCACGGATTTTGCTTCCAATCATCAATCCATAACTTTCCTCACCACCAATGATATAATTTTCTGTTCCTTCTTTTTCTTTAATGAGTTCTGCTATCCATTTAAAACCGGTGAGTACATTGTAACAGTGAATATCGTTGTCTTTAGCAATAGCATCAATCATCTCCGTTGTTACAATGGTTTTTACTACCATATCATTGGGCTGATTAACACCCTTTGCTTTTCTTGCTTCAATCATATAATTAAAAGCAAGCACTGCTGTTTGGTTCCCGTTTATAAGTACCCAATTATTATTTAAATCTTTCACGGCAATTCCCACACGATCGCTGTCAGGATCGGTTCCCAATAAAATATCGGCATCCAGTTCTTTGGCTTTTTTTAAACCAATACTCATTGCTTCTGCTTCTTCAGGATTGGGATAAACAACAGTAGGAAAATTTCCGTTGGGTTCTTTTTGTTCATCAACAATATTCACATTGGTAAATCCAAAACGTTTTAATATTTCAGGAACCAGTGTAATACCTGTACCATGTATTGAAGTATAAACAATTTTTAAATCGTGTTGTGCTTTGCATACTTCAGGATATACACTCAGGCTCTGGATCATTTGCAGATATGCATCATCCATTTCTTTTCCAATCAAAGTAATGTTGCTTTCACCTCCGCTCCATTTCACATCATCAACTGAATGAATTTTATCTACTTCAGTAATTACATTCTTATCATGCGGTGGAACCAATTGTCCGCCATCATTCCAGTAAGCTTTATATCCATTATACTCTTTCGGATTGTGAGATGCTGTGCAAACTACACCACCCTGGCATCCTAAATGACGGATAGCAAAACTCAGTTCAGGTGTAGGACGTAACTCTTCAAACAAATACACTTTAATACCATTTGCCCCCATCACATTGGCAACAATTTCAGCAAATAGTCGGCTGTTGTTTCTGCTATCATGCCCAACAACACATTTTACATTTCCCTTTCCAAAACTCTGATTGAGATAATTGGCATAACCCTGTGTTGCCATACCAACAGTGTATTTGTTCATGCGGTTGGTACCAATACCCATAATGCCACGTAAACCACCGGTACCAAATTCCAGGTTACGGTAAAACGAATCAGCCAACTCATCAGGATGATTTTGCTGTAATTTTTTGATCTCGTCTTTTACATCTTGTTCAAAATTGCCATCGAGCCATTTTTGAACATTTGCCTGTATGTTTTCCTGCATATCGTTGATTTTAGTTCTCAAATGTAACATACTCGGCTTTTGTTTCAAACAGAAAAAAACAGAAAGTAGGTTTATTTAATGAAGCTTCAGTATTTTGCAGCAATCAATGGCAGTAAAAAAATACAGATACCGTTTTTATTTATTCCTTTTATTCAGTATAGCGCTCAATAAACCGACGGCAGCACAACCTGCTTTTCTTCCACCTTCTGATCAGGTTCATCCTGAGCGATTAAGAAGAGTGGTTTTAACCGAATCGATTGTATTTGTTGCAACATCTGTAGGCCTTTATTACCTGTGGTATAAAAAATTCCCCAGAAGTAAATTTCATTTAATAAACGATAACAGGGAATGGTTTCAGATAGATAAAATTGGCCATGCAACTACTGCCTATAATATTTCAGTGATGCAGTATGATTTGTTACGATGGAGCGGAGTAAAATCGAACCAGGCTATAGTTGGCAGCATGTTAACCTCCCTTGCATTTTTAAGTATTGTTGAAGTGATGGATGGTTTTTCAAAAGAATGGGGTTTTTCAACAAGTGATATGATTGCAAATATTTCGGGTGCTGCACTATTTGCTGCACAGCAAAAAGGCTGGGGTGAACAACGAATTGGTTTAAAATTTTCAAGCAGCTTCTCTCCTTATGCAAAATATAACCCCAATTTACTGGGTAAAAAATGGGCATCACGGATGATGAAAGATTATAACGGACAAACCTATTGGCTCTCAATGAATGTAAAATCATTCTTAGCAACAGATAGTAAATTTCCTGCCTGGCTGAATGTTGCAGTTGGTTATGGTGGAGATGGGATGATAGGTGCAACTGAAAATCCAAAACTCATTAATGGAAAAGAAATTCCTCAATTCAAAAGAAATCGTCAATTTTATCTGGCACCAGATGTTGATTGGGTTCGTATAAATACAAGCCATGCAGTAAGTGTGCCTCTTTATCTTTTACAATATTTTAAAACACCGGCTCCCGCTGTTGAAATGAACAGCGAAGGAAAAATAAAATTTAAAGCCATCCAATTCTAACAATATGTATCAAGTTCTTTTATACTCACTCATTGCTTTCTTTCTGTTTATTTATTTTTTAAGGGCATTGCTTTTTGCCGGATATGAAAGTTTACAACATAGAACAAATCTTAAAAAAACAGGCATTCTTGCCAAATTGGTAATGAACAAAATGCTTACTCTAAAGCCCATATTTCAAATAAAATTACCTGCCAAGGGTATTGATCATAAAGTGCACCAACGATTTCAGTCAAAAGCGTGGATGTATTACTGGCTATTATGGTTAACGCTGTTTGCTATTCTTTTCTTAGCTGCCAGAATTTATTTAAATGCATTTGTAGATTAAGCTTGTTTAAAAAGAAAAGCTTACTTCTTTATCAGGAAAAGTTAAACGGTAACTTTTTCGTTCGTTATTATATTTACAATGAATGATGTTGATCTGATCCTGCCTGTAATGATAAAGCAAATCATTAAACAAGGTAATTGTTTTAAATCCTGCAACATTCTTTACCTCCAGGTAAGTCCAGATGGCTTCTTCCTGTTTTTCGAAACCAACCAGTTCAAATTGCAACTGCTTGCCGTTTACAAATAATTTTAAATGTTTCTGGAAATACATATTAATCAAAGCTTCGTTTTTCTTTTTCTCAGTAGTTGATGAAATCTCCATTTTTATATTAAACTCTTTTTTTAACGCATCTTCAAAATCATCTGTAAAAATTTTACTGGCAATCTGTATTGTTTTTTCCTGTGGCTGATATTCAATTTCAGTAACACTTAAAAAATAAGGATGAAGTTTAAAAGACGCAAACATGACTGTTATAAGCAGCAGGCAAAAACCCATCAGCTTAGGATTCAAATGTCTTCTGTAACCATCCTGCCGTTTAAATAAACCTGATACCATTTTTACTTTTATTTGCTGAAATACAAACTTCTGGTTTATTTTCCATGCTTCAACTACCTGTTACCACAAAAATGGATGATTTTAGCTTTTATTTAAAAGAAGGTATTTATCATATCGCCGATTGGAAGGGATATGATCATATCCTCTTTGTAATGGTGCTTTGCCTCCCTTATTTACTTAAAGATTGGCGACGGGTATTAATTCTTATTACTGCATTTACCATTGGCCATAGCATTACTTTAGCATTAAGTATGTTTAATAAAATTCTGGTTTCAAGTGCATGGGTTGAATTTTTAATTCCTGTTACCATCTTTATTACAGCACTTGAAAATATAATAAGTAGTAACACCGATAAACTTCATTCCAATTGGCGCTATACTTCTGCTCTTGTTTTTGGATTGATACATGGCATGGGCTTCAGCAATTATTTAAAAAGTATGCTGGGAAAAACGGAAAGTATTTTCAGTGAACTGTTAGGTTTTAATCTTGGATTGGAAGCAGGTCAGGTTTTGATTGTAGTAACCGTACTTCTCATCTCTTACTTTTTTGTACAGGTATTAAAATTTCAACGAAGAGAATGGACCGTGTTTGTAAGTGGTGGTATTTTTAGTTTATCATTGATGATGGCAATAGAACGTTTTCCTTTTTTAAAAAATTAAACTATGCATATTCGTTTATTTCTTTTTTGTTTGTTGATGGCTGTTGCCGGCAGCGCACAGCCTCCACTGAGTAACCCGGGCAGTAATCATGGTAACCGGTTTGAACAGTTGGGTTATTTGTTACAAAGCCCCAATGAATACCGTACTGCAAGTGGCGCCCCCGGTCCTAAATACTGGCAGCAAAGGGCCGATTATGATATCAGTGCAGAATTAGACGAAACAAAACTTCGCCTGACCGGTACCGAAACCATTACTTACTTTAACAATTCTCCCGATCCGTTAAGTTATCTCTGGTTGCAGTTAGATGGAAACTACCAGGATGCCAGCGCTGATGTAAGGTATACGAACCGCAGCCGCATGGATGCAAACATGACAAATGCAGAATTACGAAATATAGAACCCTGGCGTACAGCAAAGGAACAGGATTTAGGAATCAGGATTACCAAATTAACTGACGCAAACGGTAATGCACTTTCTTATACCATCAACAAAACAATGATGCGTATTGATTTGCCAATGGCTTTAAAACCCGGACAAAAATTTATTTTAAAAATCGATTGGAATTATAAAATACCCAACCGGGGTACCGATCGTGGAAGAAGTGGTTATGAAATTGTGGGTGACGACGAAAACAAAGTTTTTTGTATGACACAGTGGTATCCACGGATGGCTGTATACAGCGATTTTCAGGGATGGCAACATTTACAATTTACCGGTGGCGCTGAGTTTGCCCTCACCTTCGGGAACTTTAATATGAAGCTGACAGTACCCGGAGACTTTATAGTTTCATCAACAGGTGAATGTCAGAATTATAAACAAATGCTTTCACCTGCACAGTTTGAACGTTGGAACAAAGCACAAAATGCAATAGATGTAATGGAAGTAGTTACATTGGATGAAGCGATTGCCAATGAAAAAGATAAAAGCACCGATAAAAAAACATGGAACTACAGAGCAGAGAATGTACGGGATGTTGCCTGGGTTACCAGCCGTAAATTTATTTGGGATGCCATGCCTACTTACGTGAGTGGCAAAAAAATAATGGCGATGAGTTATTATCCTAAAGAAGCTTACAACCTCTGGCGCAAATATTCCACAAAAGTTACAGCACATACATTAAAAGTATATTCCAAACATACTATTCCTTATCCCTATCCTGTAGCCATCAGTGTTGAAGGAAGCCAGGGAATGGAATATCCTATGCTTGCTATTAATTTCGGACGATGTGAAAAAGATGGCACTTACAGTGAAGCAACCAAATACGGAATGATAGGTGTAGTGATACATGAAGTAGGCCATAACTTTTTTCCGATGATTGTAAACAGCGATGAAAGACAATATTGGTGGATGGATGAAGGCTTAAATACGTTTACACAATTTTTAACCGAACAGGAATTTGATAATAACTATCCCAGCCGCCGTGGGCCTGCCCATTTAATTACAGATTATATGAGGCTTCCCAAAGATCAACTGGAACCGATTATGACCATGGGTGATAATGTTGTAAACGTAGGATCGAATGCTTATTCAAAAGCTGCAACCGGTTTAAACATTTTACGTGAAACCATTATGGGCAGGGAGTTGTTTGATTTTGCATACAGGGAATATGCACGACGCTGGGCATTTAAACATCCAACACCTGCAGATTTATTCCGCACCATGGAAGATGCAAGTGGTGTTGATTTAGATTGGTTTTTCCGTGGATGGTATTACGGAACAGATCCTGTAGATATTTCTTTAGACTCAGTAAAATGGTTTAAGATGAATGATGTTGCCAATGCCGATGCTTTGGTACAACAGCCCTTTGAGCAAATTGGTAAAAAAAGAAATAAAGAAAATAAGCAAATTACGTTTGCAACTGATGCAGATACCAGTCTCCGTGATTTTTATTATTACAACCGCAATGCTGATGCTATTTATAATCAAAAACAAAGAGAAGCAACAGCGAATAATAACAGAGATAAAGAAAATGCATCCAATTGGGTAAATAAAAATTTTTACGAACTCACATTCAATAACAAAGGTGGAATGGTAATGCCTGTTATTGTTGAATGGACGTTTAAAGATGGTACAAAAGAAGTAGACCGGATACCGGCAGGCATCTGGAAGCTGAACGAAAAACAAGTTACCAAAGTGTTTATCAAAGACAAAGAAGTGACTGGTATTCGTTTAGATCCTATGCGTGAAACAGCAGATATTAATGAAGAAAACGGAATATGGCCTGTAAAAGAAATGCCAAGCAAATTTGATTTATTCCGTCAGGGACAAGGTGGTGCCCGTGGACAAAGTGGTGGAGGTAACTCTATGCAGCGTAATCAAAAAGCGCCCGATAAAAATCCACCTGTGAAACAATAATACAGTTAATGAAATCTAAAAAGCGGCAACTTAAATTAAGTTGCCGCTTTTTTTAAGCATCATGTTTTTTCATCATTTACCGCAAAGCACCACTTGCCCAATTTAACGTTGCAAAAGCCTGGTAAAATTTTGCTTTTAACTCAATTAATTTCTGTTGTGCTTCCAACAATTTGCTTTCCCTGCTATTTAACAGAAAGATGGAGGTTTCTCCGTAAAAGAATTTTAATTGTTCAGCATCATAGAGCCGCATATAATTCTTATAGGCATCTTCATAAATGCGTATTTGTTTTTGCAAATTCAATACTTCGTTAAAATGAAAACGCACTTTGTTTTCTAAGTTCAGCTGTATAAGACTCCGGTCGAGATCAACCATCCTGATCTTAATTTTTGCTGATCTGTATTGACCAATTCCACTTCTGTTTGGAACAGGAATAGCAACGTTTAAACCAAATTTATAATTGTTATCAAAAAAAGAAGCTGCCTGATTAAAAGGAAGCGCATAACCACTCTGCAGAAAATTATATTTAAAATCTGCTTTGGGTAATAGATTTTGAAATTTTAATTTCCGTTCCACTTCAAGTGATTGAAGTTTAAAATTATAAGTCTGCAGTTTAGGATGATTATTTAATGTTTGTGATAACCATTGTGAAAGATCATCAATATTCTGTTTTGTAAAATTCCTGGCTGCCCACAAAGTATCGGGTATTACCCTGTCACTGAGATAGGCGGGTTGATTATTGGAACGCCACAAAAAACCTGACAGTTCAAGAGTGGATTTTCTGAACTTTAAAAATGCTTCTTCTCTCTGCTGTTGAAAGTTCTGTAATTGGGCCAGTGCCTCTGTTGTATCAATTGCAGCACGGTCGCCTTGTTCAAAAGAAATTTTTATGAATGAATAACGGTTCTCATTAATACGGATGGTATTTTCTAAAACAAGAAATACCTGATAATCTTTTGCCCAGTTCCAGTATGCAACAAAAGCATCGAGCAACAAATCATTAATCAAATTCCTTCGCTCCCATTCACTTTGTTTGGTAAATAATTTGCCTTGTTGCAATGCAGCTCTTCTTTTATCCAAGACTAGATCTTTTAACAAGGGGAAACTGATACCGGCATAGCTGCTTCGGTTTTTTGTAACTTCTGATTGCAAAAAGTCACCGGTATTATTTTCAATCCCAGCATAAGCTTCAATACCAAACCAGGTAGGAATTACAATTTCGCCATTGTTATAATTATAGTAATTCTTACCATCAAATGTTTTCTGATCATTTGTATAATTAATGACCGGATCAAAATTTCCTCTTAACGACAACAGTTCTGCATTTGCCTGATCTACCAGCAATGCACCTTGCTTTGCAACAGGATGATATTGCCTTACAATTGCAAGGAATTGTTCCTCATTTAACACCTGCACCGTATCCTGTGCAGCAGAATGAATACCCGGTAAACAAAAGATGAAGACAATAAATAGTGTGACTCTGTTTCGTTTCATAAAACAGTTTAATTTGAATCTTTTTTGCCTGCTTTCATTTCTTTGTCTTTTTTACTTTCATTTTCCTGATTATAAAAATTAGGAGGGAAGCCATTAATCTGTCGCCATAATTCATAAAACACAGGTACATCTTTTAATAATGCAAATCCAACTGTACCTGTACCCATCTTTAAACTCTTTGGCCAGGGCCTTTCGTTTTTATCTTCTGCCACCAATACCCGAAACAGGCCGTTGTTACTGAGGTTCGATTCTATGGCAACCACTTTCCCTGAAAAAATACCATAAGATGCCTGGGGCCATCCGCTAAAAATAATGGCAGGAAAACCATCAAACATAAAACGCACCTGTTGTCCGTTACTTAACAATTGTAAATCCATTGGCTTTACCCACATTTCAACAGCAAGCTGATAATCTTTTGGAACAACTTCTACAATCATATCACCTTCCTTCAACATTTCATTAATACCAGCCTTCTTCGCTTTTATTACCTGCCCGTCCTGTGGTGCCAACACAAAATACTGCCCGCTTCTTATCCGATAGTTATCATATTTATTCTGCAGGCCTGCAACCTTTCCCTCACCACTTGCAATTTGTGATTGTGATTGAAACTGATCTCCCTGCGCCTTGGCAATTTTTTCAGCATATTCCTGTATAGCACTGTTACGTTCAAGTTGAAGTATGAGCAAATCCTGTTTGCTGTTATTATAATCGTTTTGCGTTTGTACAACTTTTGCATATATGTTCTGATGATTGATTTTACGGCGTTCAAATTCTGTTAACGGAATCACCCCTTCATCAAACATTTTTTTTGCTGCATCCAGTTGCCTGTCGGCCACATTCATTTCATTTAATACAGCAACAATTTTCATGCTGTCGCTTTGTACTTTGCGTTTGGTTTGAATAAATTTATTTTCAATAGCATTTAATTTCAGATCCCGTTCATTTTGTAAGGCTGTGATCTGTTGTTGGGCTGCCTCTACTTTACTTTCATAAAATGAAATACTCATTTGCTCAGCATTTTTCTGCTGTTGAGTACGTTGCATTAAATTAGGATCGAGATAGTCGTCTTTAATTTCAGCTAACTGTACAATGGTATCTCCTTTCTTAACATAATCTCCTTCTTTAATCCACCACTTTACAATTCTCCCCGGTAAAATGCTGTTAACCTGTTGCGGACGTTGTTCCTGCCTCAGCGTTGTAACAGTACCATTGCTTTTGATGTTCTGTGTCCAGGGTATAAAGAGAATAATAAACAGGATTAAAATAAGTATCCAGAAGATTTTGCGGATATTACTTTTTTTATGTTGCCTGTAAATATGCTCAAAGGATTCAAGCTTCCGGTTTAGCTTTTTTTCTATATCAGGTATTAATAGTTCAGTTGCCATGATTATATTTTCTTTCGGTTATCCTGTTAAACAAGTTTGCCTTCATTTAAAGTTATTACCCTGTTACACTGTTTTTCAAAATCCTTATCGTTTGAAATAACAAGCACGGTGGTATTGGGAATTTCATGTAACAGGTATTGCTTTATTTTCTGTGTGCTTTGTTCATCAAATCCCTGCCAGGGTTCTTCGAGTAATAACAATTGCGGCTCAGCAATTAATGCACGGAGCAATAATATTTTGCGAATAACTACGCTGGATAAACGCTTTCCGGTAGTATCAATTTCTGTATCAAAACCATTTCTGGAAGATTGGATAAAATCAGCAATACCAATTTTAGAAGCTAATTCAATAATCTCTGCTGTTGTAATACTGGTATCGCCCAATGTAACATTTTCATACAGGCTTCCTTTAAACAAATCCTGCTGATGAAAGAAAATGCCAATTTCACCACGCAAAGAATCGGGCTGATAATTTCCTATCGGTACCTGGTTAATGTTGATGCTTCCTTTAAAATCGGAATA
>DAIOWB010000047.1:9700-12860 GCA_036758725.1 Lacibacter sp. | reverse complement strand
AAATTAAAAGTGAAATAATTGATTGCTGCCATTCAAACTTTTTAAAGTTTGAATGGCAGCAATTATATCATAGCCATTCAAAACTATTTTGTATGAAATATTTTGTTGTCTTGTTATTTATTGCACTCGTAAGCTGTTCATGCAAAAAGAAAAACAGCGGCGTAACTGATACTGCCCCCTCTAATCTTACTCTGTCCGCTGTTGTAAGTTCTGATAACAGCGGAAATGTAAACTTTACAGCTTCTGCTACTAATGCAGCAAATTATGAATTTGATTTTGGCAACGGTATTTTTCAAAATGTGCCAACAGGGATCGTAACTTATAAATATCCGGCAAGTGGTAGCTATTTAGTTAAAGTAACAGCAAAGAGCGCCGGTGGACTTTCTGTTTCAAAAAGCATTGATATTACTGTATCAGTAGCATTAACATTGGTATGGGCCGATGAGTTTAATACATCAGGCGCACCAGATGCAGCTAAGTGGGGGTATGATATTGGTACAGGCTCCAGCGGTTGGGGTAATAATGAAGCACAGTATTATACCAATCGTGCAGAAAACGTTACAATCTCCAATGGCACATTAAAAATTACTGCAAGGAAAGAATCATTCAGCGGCAGTAACTATACCTCAGCAAGAATCATTACCAAAGACAAGTTTTCATTCAAGTATGGTAAAGTAGAAGCAAGAGCCAAACTTCCGTTTGGAATTGGAACCTGGCCCGCAATATGGATGCTGGGGAATAACATTTCAACTGTAGGTTGGCCTGCCTGTGGTGAAATAGATATTATGGAGCATGTTGGATCACAACTAAATAAAATATATGGTACAGTTCACTATCCGGGTAATTCCGGTGGGAATGCTGTAGGCAGTACTGTGAACATAAGTAATGTAACGTCAGAGTTTCATAATTACGCTGTTGAATGGACAGCCTCAAACATCAAGTTTATAGTAGATGGTGTTACTTTTTTTACATTCAACAACAGCTCATCGCTTCCGTTTAATCAAAACTTTTTTATCATCTTAAACGTAGCCATGGGTGGGAATTTTGGAGGAACTATCGATCCGGCGTTCAATAATTCCACAATGGAAATAGATTATATCAGAGTTTATCAGTAATCAAGTTTTAGTTTTTATAATCAATAGATAGAGTGAACCATGTTTTTTTCTTCAATTAAACATCTTTCACTCTTAAAAATCAGATTTACATAAAGAAAAATGAATTTCACCTTGCTGGTTGCCGCATTATATATAAAATTTGAAAGTCCTTTTATCACCTATTGTTCGTTTGAATCAGGATGTTAGTCCATCAGGGGACTGTGCTGCAAAGAAAGCAAGTTTGATTTTATTCATGAAAGCAACTATTCAACAGGAATATATTATTACAACAGTAATTGTTATATGAGAAAAAGAGTTATCTATTTGCTATTAATCATTTTATCACTTTCTGTTTTTGTTGCAGGACAAAATAAAGGTGTCAATATCAAAAAAAATGGCAAAGGGTATCAAATCACAACGAATGGAAAATCGTTTTTTATTAATGGCATGAACTGGGATTATTATCCTATTGGCACCAATTATACATACAGTTTATGGAACCAACCTGCCGATGTAATTAAAGCTGCACTTGATTATGAAATGCAGCTGCTGAAAAATATGGGTGTTAATACCATCCGTCAATACAGCGGAATTCCTGCTCAATGGATTCAATACATCTATGAAACATACGGCATCTACACTGTTCTCAATCATACATTTGGACGTTATGGTCTAACGCTGAACGGTAACTGGGAAGCCAATACAGATTATTCCAACCCACTGGTTAAAGAACTCTTACTAAAAGAAGTAAAGGAAATAGCAACCCTGTATAAAGAAACGCCTGGCTTGTTGATGTTTTTGTTGGGTAATGAAAATAACTATGGCCTTTTCTGGCGGGGATCTGAAACAGAGAATATACCGGTACAGGATCGCCAATCAACCAAAGATGCACATTACCTCTATAAACTTTTTAATGAAGCTGCCAAGGAAATGAAAGCGATTGACAAAAATCATCCGGTAGCAATTTGTAATGGTGATTTATTGTTTTTGGACATTATTTCAAAAGAGTGCCCGGATATTGATGTGCTTGGAATAAACGTGTACAGGGGATTATCTTTTGACAATTTATTTGAGCGTGTTAAAAAAGAATATGGTAAGCCTGTTATGCTTACAGAGTTTGGCTCTGATGCATTTAATACACTAACAAATACTGAAGACCAGGCATACCAGTCGAAATGTTTAATCAGCAACTGGAAAGAGATTTATGCTAATGCATGCGGTTTGGGTTTGGCAGAAAACAGTATTGGAGGTTTTACTTTCCAGTTTAGCGATGGTTGGTGGAAAACAGGACAAACCTTTGGCTTAAGTGAACATGATGTAACAGCATCCTGGTCAAATGGTGGTTATTTAAACGATTATAAGAAGGGCATTAACAATATGAACGAAGAGTGGTTTGGTGTATGTGCAAAAGGGAAAACCAATGCAAAAGGTGTTTATGAGTTGTATCCACGTGCTGCTTATTACGCATTAAAAAATGTTCACCGTTTTAATCCTTATAGTCGTGATGCCCGTAAAAAAATAGCTGCTCTTAAGTAACAATAAATAAAACTTATTTTTTGTTCTATGATGTAAGTTCTTGTTTTGATTTTTATAATTAAAGTAACATAATTTATACCAACTATACTGAAATGAACACAAGTGAAATAAAATTAAACGAAGTAAAAAAAGGCGAAGAGGTTTTTTATAAAATCTCCAACGTAGATAAAATGCGTCCCTTTTTTATGACGATTGTAAGCGACTCCAATCATTGGATGTTTGTTGCAAGTAACGGCGGTATAACGGCCGGCCGTAAAAATTCAGAATATGCGTTGTTCCCTTATTATACAGATGATAAAATAACTGAGTCAACAGAAACCACAGGCAGTAAAACTATTGTACGTGTGTTTGCCAAGGGAGAACTTCAGACATGGGAACCATTTTCTATACGAAGCGAA
Organism: Lacibacter sp.; assembly: GCA_036758725.1. Classification (GTDB taxonomy): domain Bacteria; phylum Bacteroidota; class Bacteroidia; order Chitinophagales; family Chitinophagaceae; genus Lacibacter. Next base: position 9,832 of record DAIOWB010000047.1, on the reverse strand, counting down.
AGATCATTCAATTGCCAGCGAAACCTGTATAAAAGCCGCTATGGCAATAAACTCATTTTTGAAGAAATTAATCATGATCTGGCTCTTACATTTCAATACCAATGGAACAGCAGCAACCAATATGGCTTTGTA
>DAIOWB010000047.1:0-9600 GCA_036758725.1 Lacibacter sp. | reverse complement strand
GGCAAACACAATATGGTCGGCAGGTTTGCCAAATCCATTATACTTATTATCATCGTTACAACTGCAGCAATTTCGTAACGGTGGAACAGTACAGCAGGAAGCAGATGTAAAAGGAATGAAAGGAGCTTATTTGATTTGCAGTGAATTCAAACTTGCAAAAGGCGAAGAAAAAAACTGGTTTTTTGTAGCAAATGTTAACCAAAGCCAGTCGGGAATTATTCAACTGGCAGATAACATTAAAAATAATCAGGAACTCATTCTTGATGTACTGGCTGATGTTGAAAACGGAACAAAAAACTTAGAGGCATTAGCTGCAGCCGCTGATGGACTGCAATACAGTTCTGATGGTTTATCAAACACCCGCCATTTTGCCAATGTGTTATTCAATATTATGCGGGGCGGAATTTTTGATGAAAATTATGCTGTTGCTAAAACAGATTTTATCAAATATTTCAAAGCAGCAAGTATTAAAGTATTTGAAAAAAATCAACAGCTTGTTTCTGAATTACCTTCTCAGTTTTCTTATTTTATGCTGAAAGAAATTGCAGGTAAGTCCGGCGATGTTGATTTTATTCGATTGGCCATTGAATACCTGCCGTTGAAATTCAGTCGCAGACATGGTGACCCCAGCAGGCCATGGAATAAATTCAGCATTAACACCCGTAGTGAAATTGATGGTTCTAAAATTCTGGATTATCAAGGCAACTGGCGTGATATATTTCAAAACTGGGAAGCACTGGCACATTCCTATCCTGCATTTATTGAAGGCATGATTTTTAAATTCCTGAATGCTTCCACCTTTGATGGATATAATCCATACCGTGTAACAAAAGATGGGTTTGATTGGGAAACCATTGAGCCGGATAATCCATGGTCCTATATCGGTTACTGGGGCGATCATCAGATTATTTATCTGCTTAAGTTTCTGGAATTTTCTCAAACTCATTACCCTCAACAACTTAACCAGCTTTTAAATAAAGAATATTTTGTTTATGCCAATGTGCCTTATAAAATCAAATCGTATAAGGAAATACTATCTAATCCAAAAGATACCATTGCATTCAATCATACATTAGATGTTGCTGTTCGTAAAAAAATACAGCAGTTGGGTGCAGATGGAGCATTACTAACCAATCAGCAGGAAACCATTCACTATGTAAGTTTTACAGAAAAGATTTTGGCAACCCTGTTAGCTAAACTTACCAACCTGGTGCCTGATGGAGGCATTTGGATGAATACACAACGTCCGGAATGGAATGATGCAAACAATGCTTTGGTGGGTAATGGTATTTCAATGGTTACATTGTATTACATACGGAGGTTCCTGGTATTTATAAAGCCATTATTTAATTCAAGCAGCAATACAGAATTTTTAATTTCAGCAGAATTGCATCGTTATTTTTCTTCGGTGATTGCAATATTTGAAAAGCATACCAATTCTTTAGCTGCTACTTTAAATAATAACGAAAAGAAAAAGATGCTCGATGAACTGGGCGAAGCAAGCAGTACGTTTAGAACAGAAATTTATGCTAATCATTTTTCGGGAACGAAAAGCATCGTGTCACGAACTGAAATTTCTGCCTTTTTTGAATCAGCATTAATGTTTATTGATAGCTCCATTCAAAACAATAAAAGAGAAGATGGTCTTTATCATACATATAACTTATTAAGTTATGACAACAGCCAGCTTGAAATTTCGTATTTAAGTGAAATGCTTGAAGGCCAGGTAGCTGTATTAAGTAGCGGTTATTTATCACCAAAAGATAGTTTGCAGTTATTGGATGCATTAAAACAAAGCGCTCTTTACAGACCGGATCAGAACAGTTATATTTTATATCCTAATAAAGAGCTGCCATCTTTTTTACAAAAAAACAATGTGCCCGTTGCCGATGTACAAAAGATTTCACTGCTGCAACAATTATTAAAAGAAGCAGGTGTTGGTATTCTGGAACAAGATGTACATGGAGCTGTTCATTTTAACGGAAACTTTAAAAATGCAAATGATTTAGATGCGGCATTACAAAACCTCGATGGTAAATATCAATCATTGGTTAAGCAGGATCGTACTGCTATTCTTGCTCTTTTTGAACAGGTGTTTAATCATAAAGCATTTACAGGAAGGTCAGGTACTTTTTATGGGTATGAAGGACTGGGATCTATTTACTGGCACATGGTTTCAAAGTTATTGCTTGCTGCTGAAGAAGCATTTAACAAGGCCATTGAGCAAAAAGCCGATAAAGAAATCATCGATGGATTAGCAAATCACTTCCACGATATTAAAGAAGGCATCGGTGTACATAAACCTCCGCAAGTATATGGCGCTTTCCCTACCGATCCATATTCTCATACTCCTTTCAACAAGGGCGCTCAACAGCCGGGCATGACGGGGCAGGTGAAGGAAGATATATTAACAAGAATGGGCGAACTGGGTGTAAAAATGAAAGATGGAAAATTAGTTTTTGAACCCTATCTGCTTAGTAAAAAGGAATTTTTAAACGATGTAACCCAGGGTAATTTTGTTTTGATAAATGGCACTGCAAAAGTTTTGCAATTGGAAAAGGATAGTTTAGCATTTACCGTTTGCCAGGTTCCGGTAATTTATAAAAAAGCTGTTTCAGATTATATAGAAGTGTATTATAAGAATGGCAATCATGAAAAATTAAACACATCAGAATTAAGCATTGAAATAACGAACAAAGTAATTCACAGAACAGATGAAATTGTACAATTAAACGTACATGTGAATGAAACAAACTTAAGGTAATGAATAAAATTTTTTTAATCATACTTGTATTTTTTGTTTCCTGTTCCGCTGATAACAGGAGTAAAAATGCTGATCAGATTACAGCAGAAAAGATCTTAGGTAATATTGATTACCAGGCTATTTGTTATGGTGGATACAGAACCCCGTCAAGGGATGTTGTACCAACTGTTTCGGAAATAAAAGAGGACATGAAGATTTTAGCAGCGATGAAAATGAAGGTCATCAGAACCTATAATGTACACTATAAAGAAATTCATCATTTACTGCAGGCAATAACAGAATTAAAAAAAGAAGACGCCGGTTTTGAAATGTATGTGATGTTAGGTGCCTGGATTGATTGTAAAAATGCCTGGACCGCAAACCCGCCCATACATGATGAAGAAAGTGAACGTAATGCAGTTGAAATTGAAGAAGCAGTTAAGCTTGCAAATCAATATCCTGATATTATAAAAATAATATCTGTAGGTAATGAAGCTATGGTAAAATGGGCAACCAGCTACTATGTAACGCCCCGTATTATTTTAAAATGGGTAAATCATTTGCAGAATTTAAAAAAGCAAAACAAATTACCTGAAGATGTTTGGATAACCAGCTCAGATAATTTCGCTTCCTGGGGTGGTGGTACAAACGATTATCATGTAGAAGATTTAAATCAATTGATCAAAGCTGTTGATTATATCTCCATGCATACCTATCCAATGCATGATACACATTACAATCCTGTCTTTTGGGGAATCAAAGAGAATGAATTACAATTAACAGAAAAAGAAAAGATTGATTCAGCCATGTCAAGAGCAAGGGATTATGCAGTAACACAATACAAAAGTGTTGTGAGCTATATGAAATCCATTGGTGTAAACAAACCGGTTCATATTGGAGAAACAGGATGGGCAACATTTTCAAATGAGTTTTATGGTGTTGAGGGTTCAAAAGCAACAGACGAATATAAATCTGCGAAGTATTATAAACTCATGAGAGATTGGACAAACAAAGAAGGAATATCCTGTTTTTATTTTGAAGCATTTGATGAGAATTGGAAAAACAGTGCCAATCCTTTGAACTCAGAAAATCATTTTGGCTTAATCAATTTACAGTCTCAGGCAAAATTTGCATTATGGGAATATGTAGATAACGGGGCATTTAAAGGATTAATCCGAAACGGGAAACCAATTACAAAAACATATGACGGCGAGGAAAAAAAATTATGGCTTGATGTGAAAGCACCAGCAAGGATAATAAAGAATTAATAGAATGTATAAAATCAAATAACTGGTTAATAAAAAACAAGTATTCATAAACATTTATTCCTATAGAAACCATTTTATCTAAATCAAACGAACTGTAAATTTTAAATCATTAAAAATGTCAAACAACAATTCAAGTACAGCAAACACGGTACCCATGGGTCAAAAAATTGCCTTTGGATTAGGTATGTTAGCAAACCAAATGTTTCCGGCAGCTCTGGGTATTTTTATGGTTGTGTTAGTGCAGGATTTAGGATTCCCCGGATGGATGTGGGGTGTTTTGTTTTTTCTGCCAAGAATATTTGATGCGTTTTTCGATCCAATCATGGGGTTTATTACAGATAATACCCGTTCAGTTTGGGGACGAAGAAGGCACTATGTGTTTATTGGGGCCATTGTTATGGGAATTTCATTCATAGTAATGTGGCAATTATACAGAGAGAATGGTGTAACATTTAATTTCATTTTTTTCCTTTTAATGTCGTTTATTTTTTATTTCGGATTATCGGTTTTTAGTGTGCCTTATGTGGCTATGGGATATGAAATGAGTGATGATTTTCACGAACGAACAAATATTATGGCCATATCACAATGGATTGGTCAATGGGCATGGGTTATTGCACCTTGGTTTTGGGTTATTATGTATGATCCTGAATGGTATCCTAATGCAGATACTGCAACACGAACGTTGGCAATTTGGGTTGGTATTTCATGTATGATTTTGGCAATGATGCCTGCAATCTTTATTAAAAGTAAATCAACAAAAAATGATCAGAGCTTAAAACCCCTGACCGTTAAAACAATTGGAGAAAGCTTAAAACAAATTTTCAGCAGCTTCAAAGAAGCTTTTAAAATTAAAGCATTCAGAAAGCTTTGTATTGCCACCTTCCTTATTTTTAATGCGTTTAACACCGTTGCAAGTTTTACTTTCTTCATTATAGTGTATCGCCTTTTCAATGGTAACACAGAAGCAGCAGGCATCTGGCCTACACTCTTTGGAAGTATAGGTGCTTTGGGAACTACTTTTATAGTTATTCCTATTGTAGCCAGAATGTCGAAGAAAATGGGTAAAAAGAATGCCTTTTTAGCTTCTCAAAGTATATCTATCCTTGGATATCTTTTATTCTGGTTTCTCTTTATCCCGGGTAAACCTTATATGTTCTTATTTGCTTTGCCACTGTTTTCTTTTGGTATTGGTAGTTTGTTTACTTTGATGATGTCAATGACTGCAGATGTTTGTGATATGGATGAATTATCTTCCGGTAAAAGAAGAGAAGGAATATTTGGTGCTATTTACTGGTGGATGGTAAAATTTGGTTTTGCAATTGCTGGCTTGTTAACAGGAGTGATTATGGCAGCGGTGGGTTTTGATTCAGGCGCCGCAACTCAAACAGAGAGTGCTGTTACCGGATTGAGGCTTGCATTTTCCGGACTTCCAATTTTGGGCACCTTAATTTCTATTTGGGTAATGTGGGACTACGATCTTTCTGAAGAAAAAGCCCGGCAAATAACGGAGGAATTAAAAAGAAAGAAAGGTGAATTATAAAAGCATTGTATTTCCCAAGAGGACATTATAAATTACTTTTATTCTAGTATCAGACGAAGCGCTTAAAGATTTGTTTGCAGAAAATTATTAAAAAGGTTGCAACACATTTGTTTTAGCGTGGATGATATAAATACCCACAAAAAAAGAAACAGCAGCTTTTAGAATGGATAAATAAAATAAGTAACTGTTACAGAAATTTCCTGCCTTTGAACATTGGCTGTTAAATGTGTTTATTATTTTAAATTTTAGAAATGGCATGTTATAGGCGAAATCGTTTATATCATGCCAGTAGGTTCATGTTATAAAAATCAATTATGCAACAAAACTCAACTCAGGAATTTCTGAAAAAAATCAGTTTAATAACAGTTTTATTCATTTTGTTATTACCTGTTTATCTGTTTGCTCAAATTGTTCCTGCAGGAAGTGGAAGCTATTCATTACAGTTGCCTCCGGCAGATGCAGCCGGTAGAAATTTACCACCAAACGGAACTCCCAGAGTTTCGGGTGCAGCTGCTGCCAAACCAATTGTTACTAATGATTGGTGGACAGGATTGCTCACTTTTAATGATGCGAACCTGTATAATTATCCATTATCTATGAAAGGAAGCTCAAGTGGATTGATTGTAAGTTATACGTTTTTAGGACTGGGTGCTAACGATACACGACAACCGATGGGGCCGGAGCAACCAATTATACTTGGTGTATCAGGATTAACAGGAACCTATCCAACAGTATCTGATTACAGCGACTGGACAGTAACTGCAAGCTGGAGTAATGCAGGTCGTTCATTTAATGCAACCATGGGCATGGGTATGCCTTTTGTTTATTGTACAAAAGGAAGTTCTGATGTTGCATCGGTAGTGGTAAATACAGGAACTGTTTCCGTACAGAGTGAAATGCTACTCATAACTAATTCAATCAGCGGAGCCAATTTTGCCGTTTATGCACCAGTTGGATCTACATGGACCAATTCAGGAACTACATATACTTCAACACTTGCAGGAAAAAATTATTTCTCTGTTGCCATGTTGCCCGCTGGTGCAAATGCATCAACTGCTGCCAATGATTACAAACAATATGCTTATGTATTTCCAACTAATACTACCGTAAGCTGGAATTATAATAATGCATCATCAACCATGCAATCCACTTTTACAGTAACACCTGATGTTAAAGAAGGAAGTGGATCATCTGTATTGTTAGGATTGTTGCCTCATCAATGGGCGCATTTGGGTACTGGTTCTGCACAACCCGGTTCTTACTCTTATACAACTTCAAGAGGAGTAATGAAGATGCTGGCTGCCAATTCTTTTATTGTAGAAAATAAATTTAAAGGTGTTCTTTCTGCTTTGCCCAATTTGGCGAAATACAGTCCGGGATTTGATCCTGCTGCATTAAACTCAAAAATTGATTTAGTAAAAAATGCAGGACTTGATTTATGGACCGATTCTTATAATGAAGGGTTGGCGATGAACAGATTGGTGCAGGTGGCAAAAATTGCAGATCAAATGGGTAATACTGCAGCACGTGATCAACTCATTAACACTGTAAAAACAAGATTGGAAAATTGGTTGAAAGCTGTACAAGGTGAAAATGCTTTTATTTTTTATTATAACAGTACATGGACAACATTGATTGGTTATCCTGCCGGTTATTCAGCTGATGCAAATATTAATGATCATCATTTTCACTACGCCAATTTTATTAATGCAGCTTCTGCTGTTGAACAGTTTCAACCAGGCTGGGCTGCCAACTGGGGTCCAATGGTGAACATGCTGGTGAAAGATGTTGCTAATTGGGAAAAATCAAATACCATGTTTCCTTTCTTAAGGAATTTTCATCCCTATGCAGGTCACAGTTTTGCTTCAGGTCAATTGAATGCAGAACCTCATGGTAACAACCAGGAATCATCTTCCGAAGCAATGAATTTTAATTCATCACTTATCCATTGGGGTGAGATGACTGGAAATACTGCCATCCGTGATTTAGGAATTTATCTCTATACAACAGAACAAACTGCCATTGAAGAATACTGGTTTGATATGAGCGACAGGAACTTTGCACCTACCTATTCGCAAATAATGTGTTCCCGTGTTTGGGGCAATGGTTACGACCGTAATACTTTCTGGACAGGCGATATTGCTGCCATGTATGGAATTGAAATGTTTCCGTTAACAGGTTCTGCACTTTATCTTGGTCATAATAAAACATATGCTCAGAGTTTATGGAACGATATGAAAGCGAAAACAGGTGTTCTTACCAATACACCTAATGATAATTTATGGTTTGATACGTACTGGTCTTTTCTTGCCTTCACCGATCCTGCAACTGCAATCAACTTATATAACAATTATCCTGCTTATAAACCTAAAGGTGGTAATTCAGATGCACATACTTATCATTGGCTTCATACATTTAACGGAATGGGTTCTGTTGATGCAACTGTAACTTCCAATAATCCCATTGCAGCAGTATTTAATAAAGCAGGAGATAAAACATATGTTGCTCATAACTATAGTTCCTCCCCAATAACAGTTACTTATTCTGATGGTTTTTCAATGATAGTACCTGCAAGAACTTTTAAAACAAGCAAAGATATTTCTGTTACAGCTGCTTTAACTTCATCTGGTACACAAGTACCCACCAATGGAAGTGTTACATTAACTGCTGCTGTAACTGGTGCCGGAATTACAAAAGTTGAATTTTATGATGGCACAACGCTTATTGATACAAAGCTTGCTGCGCCTTATTCAACTACTGCAAATAACTTAACTGCAAAAATTCATGGGTTTTATGCAAAGGTTTATGTGGGAACATCTTTAGAAATTTCAAATGTTGTTTCTGTAGTTGTTGGTTCACAGTTGGCTTATCAGGGCAATATTGTTTCTATTCCTGCACAAGTGATTGAACCCGGTAATTATGATTATTATGAAGGTGGTGTGGGGCAGAATATATCTTACTTCGATGCTACAACCTGGAACGATGCCGGCACTTTCAGAAGTCCGGAATATGTTGATGCAGGCCCAACAACAGGAGAAGGAAATACAGTTGGTTGGATTGATGATGGTGAGTGGTTAGAATATACAGTAAACATTACTCAGGCCGGTACCTATGATCTTTCATTCAGATATGCATCTGGTAATACAGCGGGTGGTGGTCCGTTTCATATTGAAGTGGATGGTTCAACAGTAGCTAATAATATTACAGTAGGTTTTACCAGTACAAATTGGAATGTGTGGGCAACCAAAACAGTTAATGCTGTTATATTACCTGCAGGGCAGCATATTATACGTTTGGCATTTGACAAAGGTGGTTTTAACATCGGAAAAATTTCATTTGTTTATAAAGGAAGCGCTTCGCCTGCATTAACTGTTTCTGCTAATGCAGTTACCATTGCTGCTTTTGCCAACAGTAAAAAAACAATAGATGTAAGTTCTAATATAACCTGGACAGCAGTAAGTAATCAAAGTTGGTTATCAGTAGCACCCGCTACAGCATTTGGAAACACGACGGTAACATTTACTGCACAGGAAAATCCAACAACATCAACCAGAACTGCAAACGTAACATTTTCGGGTAGCGGTGTCAGTGATCAGGTTGTAACAGTAACACAAGATGCTGGAGGTGTTCCTTACATACTTGTTAACCCGGTAAGTATGAATTTTAATGCCGCCGCAAATACAGCTCAAAATATTGAGATCACATCAAATGTTACATGGACAGCATCCAGTAACCAGGCTTGGTTAACATTGAGTGCAGCCAGCGGTTCAGGCGTTGCCGTAATTACAGCAAATGCTGCCGATAATCCGGGAACTACAGGCCGATCTGCAACCATAACAATTACAGGCAACGGTTTACCTGCTAAAACAATTGCAGTAACTCAAAATGGTGCGGCTATTCAAATAACACTTCCCATAAATTTTGAATCAAGTGGCACGTATGTGTTTACTGATTTTGATGGAGGTGTAGGATCAGTTGTTGTAAATCCGTATCAAACCGGAAGCAACTTGAGTAATAAAGTAGGTAAGATCATTCGAAACAGCGGA
>DAIOWB010000046.1:0-12971 GCA_036758725.1 Lacibacter sp. | reverse complement strand
TCATCCTCCACGCGGCATGGCTGGTTCAGACTTGCGTCCATTGACCAATATTCCTTACTGCTGCCTCCCGTAGGAGTCGGGCCCGTGTCTCAGTGCCCGTGTGGCTGATCATGCTCTCACATCAGCTACTGATCGTAGGCTTGGTGGGCCGTTACCCCGCCAACTACCTAATCAGACGCACGCCCATCTCTTACCGCCGGAGCTTTAATATTAAAGTGATGCCACTTCAATATAATATGGAGTATTAATCCACCTTTCGATGGGCTATCTTCCAGTTAGAGGGAGGTTGCGTACGTGTTCCGCACCCGTTTGCCGGTCGCCAGCATCTGTATTGCTACAAACCTGCTGCCCCACGACTTGCATGTATTAAGCCTGCCGCTAGCGTTCATCCTGAGCCAGGATCAAACTCTCCATTGTAAATGTTGTTTGATACTGACTATTAATTCTCAAGAATTAACTAGTCAAATTCTAATGTTATTACACTTGTTTTTTACCCGTTCTAATTAATTAAAACGTTGCTGTTGCTTCCAATCTTTCAAAGAACTTTTTTTCTGTTTTTCTACCCGTTTTTTGAACGGGAGTGCAAAGGTAAGGGGTTTTACTATACAACCAACTTTTATTGAAAAAATATTTTCAATTTTTTCATTTAAATAAAGAAATAAAAATGGTCTTTTAAAATGTTTTATAACCTTAATCTTTTTGAAGAACTCACGCTTTTTTTCAATTGCGGGTTGCAAAGATAAGGGCAGCTAAAAGTATGTACCAAACTTTTTTAAATGTTTTTTTATTGACAAATTTGAAAATCAATGCCATAAAGGGTTTCAGAACAAAAATAAATTTTACTCAGTAAGGAATACTTCATCAGGATACGACACTTTGATCAAAAACAACCCTTTTGCCGGTGCTGAAAAATCTGCAGTTGATTGTATATTGTTTTCAAGTAAAGTTTGAAATTCACTAATTGAAATTGTACCTCTAGCAACTTTTATCATAGTTCCAACTAAACCTCTTACCATTCCTCGTAAAAAACGATTGGCTTTTACAGAGTAAACCAAACAATTGTTTTCCAAGAACCAAATACTCTCATAAATAGTACAATCAAAAGTTTTTGACTGTGTGTTGTGTTTTGAAAATACTTTAAAATCCCTGTTTTGCCCAATCAATTTAGCACATTCATTCAATAAATGATGATCAAGTGGATAAGGAATGAACCAGGAACGATCTTCTAAAAAAGGGTTTTTTGAAGAGTTAATATAATACTTGTATTCTCTTGATATTGCGTCATACCTGGAGTTTGAATCAGGTTTTACTTTTTTTATTGATATAACTACAATATTGCCAGGAATAATAGCATTAATATTATAAATGGCTGATTCCAGAAAATTATCATCCCAATCAAAATGAAAGAAATTTTGTAACGCATGTACCCCGGCATCAGTTCTGGAAGACCCCGTAAGTGAAACTTTCTTTTTGAAAAAAATAAAAAAAGCTTTTTCAAGCTCAGATTGAATTGTGTTTGCATTACTCTGAATCTGAGAGCCACTGAACCCCTCACCCTTATAAAATACTTCCAGAAAATACCTTGGCATAATTTATTGATTAGGCAACAATTCCTGAAATAGCTTCTTGTATTGATTTTGTGATAGAGTTTCTTCTAAACTTTTAAAGTTTGAGAAATCAGTTACGAAAGGCAATGATGCCTCATAGAAAAGATATCGACCTTTATCAGTAAGAAACAATACTGCCAAATTCCTTATTTGCATTGTAGAGAAACATTTTACTTTTAAAACCTTCTTTGCTTCAAAAATCATTTTTTCATCATTAGGTTCATTTACCATCTTTCTTCGAAGCTTTATAAAATCATCCTCTAACGCAATGGATTTACAATTACTATTTGGAATTATTGTTTCTATAGTATCTTTTTTATTATTAATTGGAACTTGTGGTGTAGGTTCAACTTTGATTTCATTATTGATTACTGGTTGCTGAACATCAGGCTTAATTATTTCAATTGTTTCTTTTTTTTCAGGGATTATAACGGTCTGTTGATTTGGTTTCTTCTCTATGCCCACATTATTTATAAATAGCCTTACTGTATCTGGAGACCCGTCACTGTTTAAAATTTCAAAAACATAGTCAGTTCCTTCGCTACTTATAAATTTATTAACCTGTTGAATAACAGACTTACCTGGGGCAACCCATGGTGTTTCTTTTACTTCTTGTTGTATTGTTGTAACTGAAACTTCTGGTACACTCATTTTAATGGAATCTTTCTTTTCCGGGACCGGGTTAGTTATTACCTGATTAACGACAGGTGTTTCTTTAATTTCATTTTTTTCTTTTACTACAGATACATTTTTTACTGTACTATCCTGAGTAACTTTTGATAGCATATTTGCAAACGGATCATCAGTGACCGGAACAACTACCGCAACTGTATCATTTCCTTTTTTTTGATTTATTTGTTCTGTTTTGATTGCATAAAGCACAGCAGATGATTGCAAATCAAATAAGCCCCATCCTTTCTCAGAAAAATTTTTGATTAAAAATCCTTTATCAGTTTTTTCAATAATAACTTGAAATTTTTGTTCAGTTTGATCTGATTTCGGGAATCCGATGGAAAAACTGGTAGCACCCTCTTTTAGTTTTGAAAGAATAAGATAACCAGAAGTTGTAGAACTAATAATCCGATTATTATATTTTAAATAAAATGGCTGTTGATTATCTGTTTGCAGGTAAATAAAATGATTTAACTGGCTGTATCCCTGAGATATCAGACAAATCATAAAAAAAACAATCAAATTACAGCGTTTCAGCAAAATTCTTCTCATATCAACAAAGCTAATTTTTTTATTCATCTATTTAACAAACCATTCGTCAATTTCACTTTTTTTAACTACTCCTCCTTCTATCTTTGCGCATCAAATTCAAAAAAATGAAAAAATATATTGCGCTTGGTTTTGTTTTAACCTGTTTGAGCTTTTCATCCATTTCTCAACCTGTAGCACAAACTGATACTTCATGGAAAAAGATATACCGATCAACTCCTGAAAAAATCCATGACCTGATTCACACCAAATTAGAGGCCAGTTTTGATATTCCGAAAGCAAATATGTTTGGCAAAGTTTGGCTCACCTTAAAACCACATTTTTATCCAAGCAATACTTTGACTTTAGACGCAAAAGGTATGGATATTAATGAAGTAGCCATTATTAATGGCAAAGTAAAAAGTAAATTGAAATATGAGTATGATGGGAAATTATTGAACATTACGTTGAATAAATTCTATAATAAAACGGATGTTTATACGATTTATATCAATTATATATCTAAACCCAATGAATTTAAAGCCGCAGGAAGTGAGGCAATAACAGATGCAAAAGGATTATACTTTATTAATCCAACGGGTGAAGAAAAAGATAAGCCAACTCAAATATGGACACAAGGAGAAACTGAAGCTACAAGCGTTTGGTGCCCAACTATTGACAAAACCAATCAAAAAACAACCCAGGAATTTTATTTGACAGTTCCTGCAAAATGGGTAACACTCAGTAATGGGAAATTGATGAGTCAAAAACCTGCTGGAAATGGATTAAGAACAGATTACTGGAAAATGGATCTTCCTCACTCTCCTTACTTGTTTTTTATTGGAGCAGGTGAATTTGCTATAGTTAAAGATACCTGGAAAGGAAAAGAGGTAAATTATTATGTAGAAAAAGAATACGAATCTGTTGCAAGGAAAATTTTTGGACATACTCCTGAAATGATTAGTTTTTTTTCCAAAATAACCGGAGTTGAATACCCATGGATAAAATACGCTCAAATTGTAGGAAGGGATTATGTAAGTGGTGCTATGGAAAATACAACAGCCACTCTTCACCAGGAAAGTGCACAGCAAGATGCAAGAGAATTAGTTGACGGAAATGGCTGGGAAGGAACAATTGCACATGAATTGTTTCATCAATGGTTTGGCGATTATGTAACAACAGAAAGCTGGAGCAACTTAACTCTAAACGAATCCTTTGCCAATTACAGTGAATTGCTTTGGGATGAATATAAATATGGAAAAGATAAAGCAGGTGCAACCCAATACAGTGCCATGCAAGGATATTTAGGCAGCAACAGTGAGAAAAAAGATTTAGTACGATTTTATTACAGTGATAAAGAAGATATGTTTGATGCAGTAAGTTATAATAAGGGCGGACGTATTTTACACATGCTCCGTAATTATATTGGTGATAGTGCTTTTTTCAAATCACTGAATCTCTATTTAACAACCAACAAACTTAAATCTGCTGAAGCACATCAACTCCGTTTGGCTTTTGAAGAAGTAACAGGCAAAGATTTGAATTGGTTCTTTAATCAATGGTATTTTGGAAGCGGACATCCTAATTTTGATATCAACTATAGTTACGACGAAGCAACTCATCAAGTAAAAGTACTTGTTAAGCAAATACAAAAAGATAAACTCTTTAAACTCCCGGTTGCTATTGATATTTATAATGGCAGCAATAAAACCCGTCATCAGGTTTGGGTGGAGAATTCAATTGATTCTTTCATGTTTACTTCAACAACAAAACCAGACCTCGTCAATTTCGATGGCGACAAAATTTTACTCTGCACAAAAAAGGAAAACAAAACAATCGACAACTATCTGCATCAATATAAATATGCCGGTCTCTACCTCGACCGAAGAGAAGCTATTGATTTCATATCTAAAAAACAGGATGATTCAAAAGCCGTTGAGTTTATGAAAACTGCAATCAATGATAAATACAGTGGCTTACGGAATTTTGCAATTGGTAAATTAGACTTAAAGAAAGAACCTATTGTATCAGCAGTTGAAAACTCATTAACCGAAATTGCAAAGAATGATGCCAGCAGAATTGTTCGTAGCAAAGCAGTTGAAATATTGGGCAATTTGAAAAAACCAATCTATAAACAACTCTTCCAATCTATACTTAATGACTCATCATATACATTAAGTGGCGCTGCATTAATTGCTTTAGATAAAATTGATGGCCCTGCGGCATTATCTGAAGCAAAGATTTTATCGAAACAAAATATGAAAGGAAGCTTGATGGAAGCAGTTGCAACTACATTGATCAAAAGTGGAGATGAAACTGCATTTGATGAAATTGCAAATACTTATAGTAAGATGGGTTTATCACAGAGCAAGTTTAATTTAACTGCAGTGTTTGCCAATTTTATTGGAACTATAAAGAACACAGATAAAGTAAAACGTGGTGTAGATGAAATTGTAAAATTCAGAGATGCAATACCAGAGCAATTTGGTGTTGGACCAGTAATGGATAATTTCTTAAAAACTATTATCGGAAAAAAAGAAGCAGCAAAAAAAACTGGTGAAGATGTAAATGCACTACAGGAACAAATTGATTATATAAAAAGTAAGATTAAGAATTAAATAATTTTTTTTAATAAACAAAGCCGCTTCAATTGAAGCGGCTTTATTCATATATTCTTTCGCATCGGATATTAGCTTTAACCAGAACCTGTTATTTATATTTATCTGGCAAGGTTTCGCAAGGGATCTTTTTTAATATACTTCCCTCATACTTTATTGAGCCCGGGTTCGTAAAATAGGCAGTGTCTCCTTTATTATTCATTTCTCCAATGGCACGTATGAGCGTACCGTCTTTGTACTGAAAGTACAGTTCCATTACACTACTCATTCCTTCTGAAGAAAAAGAATAAAACAGCTTCATCTTATCTCCCTGCAAACTTCCTTTAACTGTACCCGTGCTGCCATCTTTCTCATAATTATCAAAACTCATGCTGCCGGTAATAACATTTCCCTGCCGTTGTAAACTGGCCGTAAAGGTATCCCGTTTCAAAACCTGCATATAACATCCATCAATATCGTTAATTGTATCATCAACTGGTTTTGTAGTGGTTGAAGAATTGTCTGAATCAGTTTGATTGGTTTTATCTGTACGGCTATTACAACCGATGACAATCATTAAACTGAGTATAATTAAAAGTTTGTACATCTTTCTTAATAGTATATAAATAATTGTGCCTAAAAATCAAATGCATAGAGTTAGATCAATGAAATTGCCAGCAACGAAGGCTTTTAAGTAAAAAAATTGACGGCCGCTTCACTCCTTTCAAAGTATATTTTAGAACAAAGCCACTCAAATTTGAGCGGCTTTGTTTATTAATTATATAAGTCTATTATTTTTTTACCAATTCCCTCCGGCACCGCCTCCACCAAAACTACCTCCTCCAAATCCACCAAAACCTCCGCCACCACTACTTCCTCCGCCACCCCAGCCACCGCCACCTCCGCCCGGTAACCAGATTGGAGGCACACTATCATTCCATCTTCTGTAACCTCTTCTACTCATCATTCCACCACCTCCTCTTTTATTGATGTTGGAAATGATAATCCAAAATATAGCAATTATGAGAATGATCAACCACAATGGAATTGGTTTAGCATCTCCCCTGTTACTATACCCCTGAGGAGCTTTATATTCTCCGGCTGCAGCTTTTATTAATTCATTAGTTCCTTCATTTAAACCTCTGTATATATCATTTGCTTTGAAGTTGGGAAGAATGTCATTTTCAATAATTGTTTTTGCAGTAATATCCGGTATAGCACCTTCCAGGCCATAACCGGTTGCAATCCAAACTTTACGTTTGTTTCTTTCCTTATCAATTAAAATAACCAGGATTAATCCATTATTAAATTCCTTTCCTCCAACACCCCATTTTCTTCCAAGTGCATTTGCAAAATCACCAATATCATTATCACCTATATCACCAATTGTAATAATTACAAATTGATTTGAAGTGCTGTCATCATACGCTACAAGCTTACGCTCCAGTGCTTCTTTCTGTTCTGTTGAAAGGATGTTTAAATAATCATTTACCAATTTTGGAGGATTGGGTATAGCCGGAACATACTTCTCTAAACCCTGTGCAAATGCAAGCAGGGTAAATAGAATAAACGAAACAAAAAATATGGTAGTTTTAAAAAATTTCATATTCATTTATCGGCCAAAAACAATATCATCGGGCAATTCATTCCTGTCTTCATTTTCATATGGGAAATGTGTAATTAAAGCGTCTCCTATCTCCTTTACAATTTGTATAATTCCTTCAGC
The DNA here is from genome assembly GCA_036758725.1 of Lacibacter sp. Taxonomy (GTDB): domain Bacteria; phylum Bacteroidota; class Bacteroidia; order Chitinophagales; family Chitinophagaceae; genus Lacibacter. Next base: position 5,841 of record DAIOWB010000046.1, on the reverse strand, counting down.
ATAACTTTCTTTTTTAAAAGATGAAAGCATTTTCATTACTTCAGTATTCCAGAATTCTGTGCCTACTTTTTCATGAATGCCTTTGTCGCCATATACTGCTAATTGATGATCTTTCATGGCAATATAGAGCACCACTCCATTCCGGTCTTCTGTTTTATCCATCTTCAATCCAAAGAAAACTTCAGCCGCTCTATCAACTGCATCTACATAACTGCAACGGCTTTCAACAAACACCCTTATTTCACCCGATGTTCTTTTTTCAGCAGCACGTATTGCATTTACTATTGATTCATGCTCTTGAGGAGTAAACCAATCCTGCTTTTTTGAAAAAAAAGAAAATATGCCCATTGTTTTATTGATGGTTAGAATTTTACTTCAGGCGCCTTATCACTTCCGGGCTCTGCTGCAAATCCGGCTTTTTGTTTAAAGCCAAACATACCTGCCAATATATTCATTGGAAATGAACGTACCTGCGTATTATAATCTTTCACTGCAGTATTAAAATCATTACGGGCTACTTTGATCCTGTTCTCTGTTCCTTCTAGCTGTACCTGCAAATTTCTGAACCCTTCGTTTGCTTTGAGGTTTGGATAATTTTCAACAACGGCAAGCAAACGCCCTAAAGCCCCACTTACTCCACTTTGTGCCTGTTGAAATTCGGCCAGTTTTTCTGGTGTAATGTTACTGGGATCAACTTTAACCTGTGTGGCTTTTGCACGTGCTTCTATTACACCAATTAAAGTTTGCTGTTCAAAGTTTACTTCACCTTTAACGGTATTTACCAGGCTTGGAATAAGGTCGGCTCTACGTTGGTAATCACTCTGAACATTATTCCATTTTTCCTTTACTATTTCATCCTGTGCAACCAATCCATTATATCCACTGCATCCTCTCACTAATACAAAGGCTAATACAGCAACAATAACAATAGTTAAAATACTTCCAGCTTTCATGATTGTAAATTTTTATTTAAGTTTAAAATTAATTCAAAGAATCAACTAATCAAGACGAAGTTATACATAAAGAATGCCGATCATGAATAAATGACAGAGTGTCGCTTATTAAAAAAAATGCCGGCTCTAAAACCGGCATTTTTAAGAATTTTATTGTTTAAGATTTGATTGCTGCAATTCCGGGCAATTCTTTGCCTTCAAAAAATTCAAGCATGGCACCACCACCAGTAGAGATGTAACTTACTTTATCTGCAAATCCAAAATCGTTTACAGCAGAAACACTATCTCCTCCTCCAACTAAGCTATATGCTCCTTTTGTTGTAGCATCGGCCACTGCCTGAGCAATGGTTTTTGTTCCATGCTGGAACTTTTCCATTTCAAACACACCCATCGGCCCATTCCATAAAATAGTTTTTGAATGAAGAATAACATTTTTAAACTGTTCGCAGGCATTAGCTCCTATATCTAACCCCATCCAACCATCAGGAATCAGATTACTAGGAGAAACAGAGGTATTTGCATCAGCAGCAAATCTATCGGCAATAATAGAATCACTGGGGAGATGAATACATACCCCTTTTTTTTCTGCTTTTTCTAATATTGCTTTTGCCGTTTCCAATCTTTCTTCTTCACACAATGAATTGCCGATAGTGCCGCCCATTGCTTTCATAAATGTATAAGCCATACCGCCTCCAATAATGATATCGGTTGCTCTGTCAAGTAGGTTTTCAAGAATCAAAATTTTATCACTCACTTTAGCTCCGCCAATAATAGCTGTGAATGGTTTTTCAGCTTTCAGCAACACTTTTTCAGCCGCAGCCACTTCACTTTCCATCAGTAAACCAAACATCTTTTTTTCTGCAGGGAAATATTTTGCAATTACTGCGGTAGATGCATGTGCTCTGTGTGCTGTACCAAAAGCATCATTCACATATACATCGCCTAGCTTTGAAAGCTTTTCTGCAAAAGCTTCATCACCTTTTTCTTCTTCTTTGTAAAAACGAAGGTTCTCTAACAACAACACTTCACCTGCACGCATCATGCCTGCTGTTAGGTAAGCCTGTTCTCCTATACAATCATTGGCAAAAAATACAGGTGTATTTCCTCCAAGCAATTCAGATAAATGCTTCACTAATTGCTTTAATGAATATTTTTCTTCAGGACCTTCCTTTGGTCTTCCAAAATGACTCATTAATATAACGCTTCCTCCATCTGCTAATACTTTCTTTATTGAAGGAATGGCAGATTTCATTCTTGTGTCATCAGAAATCTCCTTTGTTTGTTTATCAAGAGGAACATTGAAATCTACACGAATTAATGCTTTCTGTCCGGCGAAGTTGTGAGTTGAAAATGTACCCATAATTCAAAAATTTATTCCAAAAGATTTTAAGTGATGCAAAGTTATCATTTGTATAAGAAAGAGAACAAATAAAACATTAATTCTTTAACGCTTCCAGTAGTTGCTCACAGCAATGAATATTCCTGCTGTTATCATCTATGCCCTTAATCTTTACTTTCATTAATGCTTCACTAATAAGTTTGTACCCTTCAATAGCCTGTTCTTCATTATAAAAACAATTATACCAATCTACTAATTCATTTGAATACGCCATGCTCACTTTATTACTATAAAACCTGATTGGCTGAGGATACCAGCTACCTCCAACATTTTCAAGATTGTTCTCTTTTGCATGTACATACAACGCTTTAATGAAATTCACATAAGCTACTACCCGCTGGAGAATTTGCCCTGGTGTTTCTGGTTGACCGGGTTTTATTCGCCAGTGGTGCATCGATTGCTGATAAGGATCAAATTTTGATTGATTGGCAACAGCATGTACTTTAATAATCTCATCCGGATTTAACCTGTCAATTGTTGCTCCGTGATAAAAACTAAACTTCATTCCGGTTTCGTTTATAGTTTGATCAACCAAATACCTTAAATCATCCTGCGTTTCTTTTAAAGCAGAAGTTAAAACCAAACATTTTTTCTTTTCATTGTATTGCCATTTACCTTGTTCAAATAACAAATCGGCACACAAGGTATAATTCCCATCAGGGTAAAAACGAATGGCATAAATATCTAATTGATTGTTGTTGTTATCTTCTTTATTATCACTTTGCACAACATACCATTCACAATCTTTTGGGTTTACCTGTTTAGCAGCAGAAGATGAAACTGTTTGACAGGCTAAGAATAAAAAAGGGATATTCCATATGAAATATCCCTTTAAAAGTATTTGATTCAATTTCATGAATTACTTAATCAGTTTAGCAAAATAATGCAATGTGCGAACTAACTGGCTTACATAGCTCATTTCATTATCATACCAACTTACAACTCTTACCAACTGTGAATCTCCAACAGTTTGTACTCTTGTTTGTGTTGCATCAAATAAAGAACCGAAACGTGTGCCAATAATATCGCTGCTTACTATTTCATCTTCATTATAACCAAAACTTTCGTTTGAAGCGGCTTTCATAGCAGCATTTACTTCTTCAACAGTTACTTTCTTGCTTAACACAACAGTTACTTCAGTTAATGAACCGGTTAAAGTTGGTACACGTTGAGCGCTACCATCCAGTTTTCCTTTTAAGCTAGGTAATACAAGGCCAATTGCCTTAGCTGCACCGGTACTGTTAGGAACAATGTTTTGTGCTGCTGCACGTGCACGGCGCAAATCACCTTTTGCATGAGGAGAATCCTGTGTATTCTGATCGTTGGTATAAGCATGAACAGTTGTCATTAACCCATTTACAATAACAAACTTTTCTTCCAACACCTGTGCAACAGGAGCCAGACAGTTTGTAGTACAGCTAGCACAGCTAATTACTGTTTCATTACCATCAAGAATACTATGGTTTACATTAAATACAACTGTTTTCAGATCACCTGTTGCAGGAGCACTAATCACTACTTTTTTAGCGCCGGCTGCAATATGAGCTTCTGCTTTTGTTTTATCAGTAAAGAAACCTGTACACTCTAATACAACATCAATATTGTGTGCTGCCCAGGGAATCTGTGAAGGATCTTTTTGTGCATATACTTTTACTTCATCACCATTTACTATTATTGAATTTTCAGTACTTTTTACATCTGCATCAAAGCGGCCCTGTGCAGTATCATACTTTAAGAGATGAGCTAAAACTTTAGGTGAAGTAAGATCGTTGATGGCTACCACATCAATCCCTTCCATATTATAAATCTGGCGATAAACCAGTTTTCCGATACGTCCGAAACCATTAATTGCAACTTTTACAGTACTCATTGATATAATATTTTTAATTTAAAATGCGCTGCGAAGGTAATAAAGAGTTTTAAGTTTAAAAGCATGTTGTTGAATAATGTTACCGGCTGTTGAATATAATGAGGCTTTGGTTGCCCGTAAGAATGGTAAGGCCGGGCGGATGTTACTCACTTCATCGCCTTCCAGAATTTGAACTCTTTATATGAACATTCAGACAAAACAGAAATTTGTTTGGCAGAAAACCTGCTCAAACCTATCTTTGCCGTCCCAAAAATAAACGCCGCGTTGGTCAAGGGGTTAAGACGCCTCCCTTTCACGGAGGAATCACGGGTTCGAATCCCGTACGTGGTACAGAAAAGCCCCCAATTTCATGGGGGCTTTTAAATTATATTCCTGTTTCAAAATGCATTTCTGGTATTTCTATATCAGTAAACCCTTTTTTCAGCAATCTTTGTCTGAAAGCCTGTTGTACTTCGTATTCACCATGAACAATGAATAATTTTTCTATTTGCTTTGGATCCTGGCAAGCCAACCATTGGCTCATATCTTCATAATCGCCATGTGCACTCATACTTCTTATTTGCCCAATTTCTGCATGTACTTCTTTTTCTACACCAAAAATCTTTACTTCTTTTCTTCCTTCTAATATTTTACCACCTAAGGAACGAGGCTCACAGTAACCCGTAAATAAAATGGTATTACGGCTGTTTTCAATTCCATTATTAATGTGATGTTTCACCCTGCCAGCATCTGCCATTCCACTGGCACTAATCACAACATAAGGCCCACTTCTGAAGTTTAATAATTTTGACTCTTCAACTGTTTTCACAAATCTCAATCCTTTAAATCCAAACGGATCATTATCGCTCTGTAAAATTTTTTGAATCCGGTTATTGAAATACTTCGGAAAACTTTTAATTACCTGAGTGGCTTCCATGCTTAAAGGGCTATCAACAAAATAATCTAGATCGGGTAAGCGTCTTTCAAGCTCAAGCTGATTTAAATCGTATAATATCTCCTGTGTTCTGCCAACACTAAATGCAGGTAAAATCAGTTTTCCCTTTTTCTGAATACAAGCTTTAGTAATCCATTTTAATAATTGATCAGGAGTAGACTGTGTATTATCATGTAAACTGTTTCCATAAGTTGATTCCATAATTATAATATCAACCTGTTCAAACTCTTCTGGAGATTTCAGAATCACATCTCTGTACCTTCCAATATCACCTGAAAACATGATCCGTTTTACTTTCCCATTTTCAGTAATTCTTAAATTTACACAAGCACTTCCAATGATATGTCCCGCATCTATAAACTTCACTTCAATACCATCACCTACATTAAACCATTGATCATATTCAACTGGAATAAAACGTTCTGATGCATTTTTTGCATCTTCAATTGTGTAAAGTGGCTTTAAATAAGGAAGGTTCTGATTTGCTCTTCGTTTGTTTTCATACTTCACTTCATCTTCCTGTATTTCAGCACTGTCTTCTAAAAGTATTTTTGTTAAATCTTTTGTTGCAGGTGTACAAATAACAGAACCTGCATAACCTTCTTTACAAAGTTTGGGTATCAATCCGCTATGATCTATATGAGCATGACTTAAAATCATATAATCAATTTCTGCCGGATCAAAT
>DAIOWB010000045.1:9405-13002 GCA_036758725.1 Lacibacter sp. | reverse complement strand
GAATTGAAAAATACTTCGCAGAATACATTTATTAATCAACGTGGATTAAATGTAAGAGGCGGTATTGGTAACCGGGTAGGATTTAGTGCCATGATCATGGATGTGCAGGAGCGTGGTCCTTTGTTTGTTCAGAAATGGATTGATAGTTTAGATGCGGTACCCGGTGCTAACTTCTTTAAAGACTTTAAACAAACTGCTGTTGACTATTTTGATGCAAGAGGATCTTTTACATTTAAAGCAGCTAAGTATATCAATTTTCAGATTGGGTATGATAAAAATTTCATTGGCAACGGATACCGCAGTTTGTTCCTGAGTGATTTTGGCGCTAACCAGTTGTTTGTAAAAATTAATACACGCATCTGGAAGTTTAATTACCAGAACCTGTTTATGGAATTGCATACTGCCGGGAAAAGCAACAGCACTAATAACCTGGTGCCAAAGAAATATGCTACCATGCATCATTTAAGTATGAACATAAAGCCATGGTTAAATGTGGGTGTGTTTGAAAGTGTGGTGTTTGGGCGTAAAGATCATTTTGAGTTTGGTTATATGAACCCCATTATTTTCTTCCGAACAATTGAAGGAAATCTTGGAAGCCGTGATAACGCCATGGTTGGTGCCGATGTAAAAGCAGATTTGTTTAAAAAAATTCAGGTGTACGGTCAGTTGATAATTGATGAATTTAATTTTAAAGAATTGAAGAACGATAAAAGCTGGTGGGGCAATAAGTTTGGTACACAGCTTGGGTTCAAATATATTGATGTAGCCAATATCAGCAATCTTGATTTTCAGTTGGAGTGGAACCGTGTTCGTCCGTTTACTTATTCTCATTTCGATTCTGTATCAAGCTATTCGCATTACAATCAGCCATTGGCGCATCCGTTGGGTGCAAACTTTAATGAAGTGATTGCAATAGTCCGTTATCAACCCATTGGTAAATTAAATTTAATGGGCCGGTTAATATTCTGGAAACAGGGATTAGACAGTGCCAGTGGCCGTAATGCAGGTGCAGATATCTTTCGTTTAAATACCGATGGACGTACCAGCAACTTTGGATACGAAACATTAAACGGAGTAAACAGTAAAGGAATTAATGCATCGTTCTTAGCCAGCTATGAGATTTATGAAAATATTTTTATTGATGCCAATTTGTTGATCCGACGATTTACCAAAGGAACTGCTGCTGCAGAAAACACAACCATGTTTGGAGTAGGAGTGAGAATGAATCTGTGGTTTAGAGAGTATGATTATTGATGAGTTGAGATTTGTAAGTTGAAGTGTGCGACGCAACAACTGGATATAAAAGTTGCCAAAGCCCATCAACAAAAATTGTATTTATAAACCTATAAAATAGTATACTTAAAATTATAAATTATCCTTCCAGATGTATACTAAACACAATCATTCTTGCCTGCATTTTATCTACCACGTTAGAGTAAATTAAATTGGGATCAACCGCATGCACACTTTTAAAGGAATTTGAGAATTTTATTTCAGGGCTTAAAATGAAACTGGAAAAATAAAAGTGAAATCCCATGCCTGCTTCGTAACCTAAGGAAGTACGGTTGAGTTTAATTAAATCTTCTGCACGTCGTGCCTGGCTGTTACTGGCTAAATCATAATCAAATTTGCCGCCGCCAATGATATAAACCCGAAAGTTCTGAATACGATCGCTGCTGAATTTTAATTGTAACGGAAAGCTGAGGTAAATACTTTCAACTGTTTTTTGCTGCCATGAGCTATCTCCAACCGGTGGATATTTTAAATAATAATTTATACCACGTGCTGCAAAAATGAGATTGGGATTAAAACGTAATTCAAGATGATTTACAATACGGAGTGTAGCCATCAATCCCAAACCAAAACCACCTTTGCTAATGGGTGAAACCAAAGCCACACTATCGTCCTGTAAAAATTTTGGAGAATGATTTAATTGAAAGGAAGAAGTATTGCCACTTAGTGTTATACCAAAATAATAAGCTTTGTTTTCATGGTTGGGCAAATTCATTTCCTTTTGTGCAACCGCTGTAACACAATAGGCAAAAAGAAACACCAGAACAATTATTTGTCGCCGCAATAAATACTGCATATGCCGAGCGTAAGAGGTTTGCATGAAGTGTTTGTAAATCCTGTTTTAGTTAATACGGCAACAAAATGTTTTCCTTCGGGAAATGCTTTGATGCTGTCATTAAGATATTGATAAGCTTTTTTATTACTAACAGTTCCTGCAATTTTTGGTGTAATAAAACCAATATACCAATTGCAGATCTGGCGAAAGCCGGGGATTAATGGTTTTGAAAATTCCAGCACCACCAATCTGCCGCCCGGTTTCAGTACACGGTAAATTTCACTGAGTCCTTTTTCAAGATTTTCAAAATTCCGTACACCAAAAGCTACTGTTACTGCATCAAACGTGTTATCTGGAAAGTTTATTGTTTCACTATCACCGCTTTTGAGTTCAATTATGGAGTCTAACCCTTTAGCAGTCACTTTAATACGGCCGCCATCCAGCATCTTCTCACTGATGTCAATACCAATAATTTTTTCAGGATGCAGTTCATGAGCAGCCATGATGGCTACATCACCTGTGCCTGTAGCAACATCCAATAGAAGTTTTGGATGCAAGTCTTTAAGTTTGGCCAATGCTTTTTTACGCCAGCTCACATCTATTCCAACGCTCAAAAACCGGTTGAGAAAATCATAACGGGGAGCAATTTCATCAAACATCTCTGCCACCTGTTGTTTCTTGGTTTGTGCAGAGCTTGCATCGGGCACTACTTTATCATGTAAATATTGTTCAGCCATGGGAGGCAAAGGTAAGGAAGGAATGAATGAAGATGTAAGAGGTATGATGTAAGATTTAAGATGTAGGATGTATGATAGTTGGGAACTTGAGGAATTTACTTTCAATTGGGGGAAGTTTAGTATGTAAAATTTCAAATCTCAAACCTCAAATTTCAAATCTCAAACCTCAAACCTTCTTTCCTATCTTGCAGCCGTGATTATAAAAAGTGCAACATATATCATCAGCAGCCCATCGGTTGACAAATGCCCCAAGCCCGATAAAGCAGAATATGCCTTTATTGGCCGCAGTAATGTGGGCAAATCATCGCTCATAAACATGATTTGTAATATTCAGAAGCTGGCTAAAATAAGTTCGTCACCCGGAAAAACTCAGCTCATTAATCATTTTGTAATTGAAAGCATTGATGAACAAACACATAAAGTAAGCGATTGGTACCTGGTTGATTTGCCTGGCTATGGTTATGCAAAAGTGGGAATGGGAAAAAGAAAGCAGTGGGTGAAAATGATTGAAAACTACATCCGCAAAAGGGAAAGTCTGTTGAATTTATTTGTGTTGATTGATAGCCGCCACACACCACAGGCAATTGACATCAGCTTTATTAACCAACTGGGCGAATGGAAAATTCCTTTTGCTATTGTGTTTACCAAATCAGATAAAGGCACTCAAAAAGAAGTATCAAAAACGGTGAAAGCATTTCTTGCAGCATTGGGTGAACATTGGGATGAATTGCCGCCACATTTTGTATCATCAGCAGTGAAATACACCGGCCGTAAACAAATCCTTTCTTTTAT
>DAIOWB010000045.1:0-9305 GCA_036758725.1 Lacibacter sp. | reverse complement strand
TTCATTCTCTTATTCAGTAACCACCAAACGAAATCCATTTCCGTGAATATTTACAATCTCTACTTTAGGATCGTCTTTTAAATATTTACGAAGCTTGGCAATATACACATCCATACTGCGGCCATTAAAATAAGTATCACTTCCCCAAATGCGTTTCAACGCCGTTTCTCTTGGCAATAAATCATTAATGTATTCGCAAAGCATACGTAACAATTCACTTTCTTTAGGAGAAAGCGTACTGGTTTTTCCATCAGCAGTCAATTCTCTCAGCTTTGGATTAAAATGAAATTTACCTAAATCAAACTCTTTATTCTCCGTTTCATTCTTGCTTTCTTCGTTGCGTTTAAGAATCGCTTTTATTTTCATCAGCAACACTTCACTGTCAAACGGTTTGGTGATATAATCGTCAGCGCCCAGTTTGTAACCGGTTAATATATCATCCTTCATTGTTTTTGCACTTAAGAAGAAAAGCGGCACATCAGGATCAATATCACGGATTTCTTCGGCCAATGTAAAGCCATCCACATGCGGCATCATTACATCCAGCAAACAGATATCAAATTTCTGACGTTGAAAAGCAGCCATACCCAAACGGCCATCACGTTCAAGAACCACATCAAAATCGTTCAGCTCTAAATAATTTTTTAAAACATTTCCAAAATTGCTGTCATCTTCAACCAACAGCACCTTTAATTTAGCATCTTCCATTTTCAAATTTATTTTATTATCAAATAAAGTTAATTGATTTGGGCCACGATCAGAACAGCGACTAATATTTTGTTAAAGAAATAACAATTGGGGCTTTCAGCATTCTCAATATATGGCAACAATAGTTCCGGCTTTTCGCTTCAAGTACGCAAACCGCTGCCGGGGTTTACAACCGCCGGCAGGGTATTGCTTCCTTTCCGCTTCAATCCGGCAGCCATTAAGCAGATTCTCTTTAATCATCAAATTAAAAACGCATTGTAAATTTGGTCAACAAAAAAAATTATCAAATGCGTATTACATCTGATAACCGGTTTAAAAAATTAATTGTAATTGGCGATCGTTTACTCATTAAACCAACCAAACCCGATGAACGTACAGCAAGTGGTTTATACCTGCCGCCGGGTGTACAGGAAAAAGAAAAAGTGCAACAGGGCTATGTAATAAAAACCGGACCGGGTTATGCCATTCCAATGCCCGTAGACGATGAGCCCTGGAAAAATGAAGATGATAAAGTAAGATATGTTCCTTTACAGGCAAAAGAAGGAGATCTTGCTATTTTTCTTGTGAGTGGTGCAACCGAAGTGATGTACGAAGGAGACAAATATTTTATTGTTCCGCAAAGTGCAATCTTAATGCTTGAAAGAGAAGAAGATTTATAAAAAATGGCTGTCTCAAAGAAATGGAAAGGTGTAATTCATAGATCAGCAACTATATCTACATTGGTTAATGCAATTTCCTGAGACAGCCAAAAATCAAACATTCACTTTTATGAGAGTTAAAAGTTGTAGCAAAACTAAATGAGCTTTTTCAATTAAACAATACAACGAATGGGGTATATTTTTGGTCTTGTTCAAAGAATTTTGTTAGTATTAACATGTAACTTTCACAAAAAATCAGGTTATGTCAAACCAGGAAAAATTTATACAAGCAGTAAAAGATGGTTATACATTTAAAGGAGAAACTTTTAGAATGGGTACTGGCGTACTCGACGGTAAACCAGTTCCCGGTGCAGATGTTTTTCTGGCACTTAAAACCATGAACCGTCATGGTTTAATAGCAGGTGCAACAGGTACAGGTAAAACAAAAACACTCCAGGTATTGGCAGAAGGATTGAGCGATGCAAGTATTCCTGTAGTGCTGATGGATATTAAAGGTGATTTAAGTGGAATAGCTGCTGCAGGTGCAAGTAATCCTAAAATTGAAGAACGTATAAAATTAATTGGTGGTGAATTTAAACCGTCTGCATTTCCGGTTGAGTTAATGACATTGAGCGATGGGAAAAAAGGCGTTCGCCTGCGTGCCACCGTAAGTGAGTTTGGCCCCATCCTGCTTTCAAAGATTTTAGGATTAAATGATACACAGCAAGGGATTATTGCCATGATTTTTAAGTTTTGTGATGACAACAAAATGCCTTTGCTCGATTTAAAAGATTTTATTAAAATTATTCAATACATCAGCGATGAAGGAAAAGCAACCATTGAAAAAGATTATGGTAAAATTTCCACATCATCAACCGGCACTATTTTAAGAAAAGTAATTGAACTGCAGCAACAAGGAGCCGATGCGTTTTTTGGCGAACCCAGTTTTGAAGTGGATGATTTATTAAAAATCAGTGACGATGGAAGAGGAATGATCAGTATACTTCGTGTAATGGAACTGCAGGATCGTCCAAAGCTTTTTTCAACCTTCATGTTAAGTTTGTTGGCTGAGTTGTATGCAACAATGCCGGAAGAAGGCGATATGGATAAGCCCAAGCTGGTGTTATTTATTGATGAAGCACATCTTGTTTTTCAGGAAGCTAATGAAGCCTTGTTACAGCAAATTGAAACGGTGATCAAGCTCATTCGTTCAAAAGGCGTTGGTATCTTTTTCTGTACACAAAATCCGCAGGATGTGCCTGCCAGTGTACTTGCACAGTTAGGATTAAAAGTGCAACATGCATTAAGAGCTTTTACTGCTGCCGACAGAAAAGTAATTAAACAGGCTGCAGAAAATTATCCCGAAACTGAATTTTATGATGTAGATGAATTACTTACGCAGTTAGGAATAGGTGAAGCATTTATTACCATGCTCAATGAAAAAGGAATTCCAACACCACTTGTGCATACCATGTTGGTACCACCAAGAAGCCGCATGGATATATTAAATGATGCGGAAGTGGATACTTTAGTTGGTAAAAGTAAACTGGTTAAAAAATATGCTGTAACATTAGATAGCCAGAGTGCTTACGAAATCATTAATGCTAAATTGGAAGAAGCAGCAGAAAAAACAAAAGCTGCCGAAGAAAAAGAAATTGCTGAGAAAGAAGAAAAGAAAGCTGCAGTTGAAGAAAAGAAAGCAGCTAAAGAGAAAGGATTTTTTGATAACCCGGCTGTGAAACAGGTAGGGCGAACCGCTGCCAATGTAATTACCCGTTCATTATTGGGTGCATTAGGTTTGGGGGGAAGAACAACCAGGAAGAAAAGTAGTTGGTTTTAAGTGAGATTACAGTGGGTGTTTATAAATGATACTGTTTAGAATGCAAATAAAAAGGTAGTTTAAAGTATTCGTTTGAATATTTTAAGCTACCTTTTTGATTAATATATCCTTGCTTCTAAAAATCATTATCCAATATCCGGTATAAAATGGAGCCTGTTAACAGTCTTTCCGATTATTTTATAAAAGACATTCAATTAAGAACGAGCTATCTAACACTTGCTTCGCAGGAAGGTATATGGGATTATAATATCGAGGCTAAATCCGTTTATTATAATGAACAGATGTACCAATTGTTTGGTTACTCACATGAGGAGATGAATGATAACAATACCTGGTGGCAATTGAATATTCATCCTGCTGATAGTATGAATGTTTTAACTGCTTTTGAAGAATTGCTTAACGGAACAAATACAAACTGGCAGGGGTTTTACCGATTCAAAACAAAAACTGGTGTTTTTATTCCCGTATTTGAAAGGATTTATGTTGTACGTAATAAAAAAAATAAACCATTGCGCCTGGTGGGTTCAATGATTGATACTACAAATATTGTAAAGGCAGAAGAAAGCCTGGCTTATAATGAAATGCAACAGAAAAAAATATTATTAAGAAGGGTTATTGAAAGTGATCAGTCAGATAAAAAGAAAATTGCTTATGAATTAAATGAAAACATTAACCAGGTATTAGCAACTGTAACCCTTAAAATTGATCAGCTAAAACAGTTTATTGAGAAATCACAAATAGCTCAGATAGATGAAATGAAGGAATTGCTGAATGAATCTATCAGTGATATCAGAACCTTAAACAGAAAATTATATCCTACCGGTTTAAATCAACTTGGCATACAATCAATTCTGGAAGATGAATTGCGTTATTTTAAAAAAAATTCAGGTATAAATTACAGTTTAGCAGTTGATGAAAAAGTAATGATGGTAAACCGGGATTATTTATTAATCATATATCATATTATTTTAGAAAAATTAGACCTCATCCGTGAGTTAGGTAATGTTTCAAATGTAAATATCAGCATTCGTTGTTTTTTAGGTAAAACTCTCTTATCCATTACTGATGATGGAAAATATAAACAATCTTTCTCTGAAAATTTAAATGAGGGTTTTTCCAAATCAAAATTATTGGCAGATGTTTATGATTTCAGGTTAAATATAAATGATTTGCCAAATGGCGGATCGGAATTAGAGTTTGAAATCTGAAACTCCTTTCATTAATCTTTTCTTATTCTAAGTTCATTATAGGTTAATTACTTTCCTTAGTTATTCATTATAATAGTTCCTTAGATTTCAAAATATTTTCAAAAACAATAAACAGATTTCCCCTTTTTATATGATGGATGACTTTAACTAAAAAAGGGATAACAAATAGAAGAAGTTAAATTTCACTAAAGCGTTTCTTAAATATCTGAAATGAATTTTACTGATATTAAAGATGCCCGTTAAACCAATTCTTTAATTCATCCAATGTATTTGTTGTTTTGGTTCCGTCTGCCCACCAGTCATGAAAAGTAAGAGGATAGGTAATCAGTTTTTTATCTACACCTAATGTGCCAAGCTTGGTAAACAGACTTGTACTTTGATTTAAATAAACAACAGGGTCTGATTCACCATGAAAGAAGATAGTAGCAGGAGATGAATTTGTTGCCTGGTATTGCGGACTGCAATTTTTATAACGTTCTTCTGATGCTGTTGTTGAAGGAAATAAAGGAATGCCCAAAAAAGGTTCAAGAATTTGATTATATATATTGAAGTTGTAGTATGACATGCTGAATAAATCAGTTGGTCCAGCCAGTGAACCTGCCGCTTTTATTTTTCCATTTGTATTTCTTGTGTAGGCATAACAGAGAGAAAGATGTCCGCCTGCACTATGGCCAACAATATAAATATTTTGAGTATTAAACGTATAAACCGATGCTTGCTTTAATGTGAACTGAACAGCACTATCAACATCATCTAATTGCATTTTATAATTATCCGAAGAATTCAATGTAAGTCTGTAGTTAATATTTGCTACTGCAAAAGCTCTTTGTTTTAAACCATTCAGTAACCAGGTTAATTCTCCTTTGTCACCAGTTGACCATCCACCGCCATGTACAACAATCACCAAAGATGTATTGGTTGTTCTGTTTGCTGGTAAACCAAGATCCAGTTTCTGGCTTGCATGAGTTCCATAAGATAAGTTCTTAATGGTTGTATCTTTTAAAACTATCGGTCCGGGTGGGGTGGGAGTTATTTTTTCCTGTTTACATGCAATCGTTATAGAAATGAGAAAAATAAAGAAGAATGTTTTTTGTACCTGCATAAAGTGTAATTAGATAAAAGCACTGAAAGAAAAACGCTTTACAGGATTTCTTTATTGTATGAAAAACGTTTAAGGCTGCTTTCAGAGTTATTTCATCTTCAGTAATCCCTCTTTGCTAAGTGTGATTTTTTCTTCAGCAACCAGGTTGTTAATTACTTTCCAGATTCTTTCTTTTTGTTTACTTCCCATCTTTTGTATCAGTTCATGAACTACAACACCTTTTGTTCCCGATTTTTCCTTTAAAAAAAGAAAAATGCGTTCAAATTGTTCTGTAGAAATTTCATTTCCCTTTTTCCATAAACAAATATCACATACTCCGCAATCATTCATATTCTCATCGCCAAAATAATTCCCTATCGCTTTGCTTCTGCAAATACTTTCATCTTTTACATAACTGATGATGGCTTTTATTCTTTTTTCAAACTGTTCTTTTCTGTTCAGCCTGTTTTGCGGATTAATAAACAATTCTTCAGTAGCCGGCCTGTTGTGCAAAAACTGCAACTGGGGTTTTTCTTTTTGTGGAGTATAGCGGATAATTCCATGTTGATGTAACTGTATTAATCCTTCTTTAATTTTTTCCAGATCCATTTTAATAAATGTTACCAGTTGTTTTTCTGAAATAAAACTTTCCATGTCATAGATGCCACCATAACTGCGTAGCAATCCTTTTATAACAGAATCCAGTTCAGGATGTTGCAGTATAAACTCAGCCAACCGGTCTTTGCTTGCAGTAAAGATTACTTTGGCAGGCGTAAATATTTGTTCAGAATACATAATCCATTCTTCCTGTTCAAGAAGTTTAAGCGAATACATTGCGGTATGTACATTCAATTTAAATTTTTTTACAAAATCATTTAAGTCAAACTCATGCCATTCCATTTCACCACTTCCACTTGGTATCTGCAGGTAATTCACTAAACATTGATATACTTTTTTCACTTCTTCAATAGGCGGGAAACGAATGGAAGATAAATTTTCCAGTTCCATTAAATCATTTTCTTCATAAAGCAGAACAGCATATGATTTCTTCCCGTCTCTTCCTGCACGGCCGGCTTCCTGGTAATAGTTTTCCAAACAATCGGGCATATCATGATGCACTACAATTCTTACATCTGGTTTATCTATACCCATTCCAAATGCGTTGGTGCAAACAATTACTCTTGTTTGATTTATAATCCATGCTTCCTGTTTGGCACTTCTTTCATCATTGCTTAAACCTGCATGATAAAAATCTGCTGAAATGTTCTGTAATTGTAAAAGGCGGGCAACTTCCTGTGTCATCCTTCTGCTCTTACAATATACAATGGCCGATCCTTTTACATTGTTGAGTATCTGTAAAATTTTATTAATCCTGCTTTCTACTTTAAACACACTGAATGAAACATTGGGTCGCAGAAAAGATCCTTTGTAAATATGATGATTAACAAATTCCAGTTTTTTACAAATATCATCCTGAACTATTGGGGTGGCGGAAGCAGTAACTGCTAAAATGGGAATGCCTCTTAATTCTTTTCTGAAGTTTACAATTTTTAAATAAGATGGCCTGAAATCATAACCCCATTGTGAAATGCAATGTGCTTCATCAACTGCAATTAATTGCACATTCATGCCAGGCAAATACTCCTTGAATAAATTTGTTTCCAAACGCTCTGGTGAAACATATAAAAATTTCAATTTTTCATTTACAGCCATCTGCAGAATTTCTTTTACCTGTTTAAATGGCATACCGGTATAAATAGCTGCAGCAGCAATCTCTTTTTTATGAAGACTTTCAACCTGGTCTTTCATTAATGCAATTAAAGGTGATATAACAATACAAATACCTTCTTTTGCCAATGCCGGAACCTGGTAACAAATGCTTTTACCTCCGCCTGTAGGCAAAAGGGCCAATGTATCTTTTCCTGAAAGGATAGATTCGATAATTTCTTTTTGAAGAGGGCGGAAGGATGTGAAGCTCCAGTAATGATTTAATATTTCGGAAATATCATTCATGCTTATCGTTATAAAGTAACGATGATAGAAGATACTTCCTTGATTTTTGCAAAATCTTTATCTGCGGTTAACAGTGATTGATCATAATGTATTGCTGTGGAGGCAATAATTGCATCAGGTACTTTTAAAGTATACTTCTGTTTTAATTCTATGGCAATTTCTCTGATTTCTGTATTAAAGGGGTAAGTAATAATGCCATTAATAAATTTTTGACGACTTCTCAAAGTAAAAGACTCTATGTTTTTTACGCCAAGTAATTCAATTATTGAGATTTCGGAGACTGCAAAATCGTACAGAAGATAGGGCTCAATTACAGGAAGGCCCTTGATTGTATAAATTACAAAATTGGTATCAATCAGAACTAATCCCATTCTTTTCTAACTTTTTTCTGAAAAGTGAGGCCATCAACTTCTGAAGGATTGATTCCGAAAAATTTAGAAGCATTTCCTTTTTTTGAAAATGTTTTTTTTCTTTTTTTCTCAAATTCTTCAAGCTTTTTTTTAATTTCTTCCTTACTTGCTTTTTTAGGCATTACTACTGTCATTACATTTTGTTTTTCAATACAATTTACAATATTTCTATTACACAACCTTCTTTACAAACAAACGTACACTATTAAATGCAAGTACAACGTCACTTAAGCCCATAGCCAGCGCACTGAATGAAGGTGTTAAAAATCCAAACGCAGCTATCGGAATTGCAATAATGTTATAAAAGAATGCCCAGAATAAATTCTGTTTAATAGTAATAAATGTGTGCTTACCTAATCCCAATGAAAGTGGTAAGTTTTTTAATCCATGATTCATCAATACCACATCAGCAGTTTGCATGGCTATCTGTGAGGCATCACTTAATGAAATGCCAATAGTTGCTTTTGCCAGGGCAGGTGCATCATTAATGCCATCACCAATCATGGCCGTAGGGGTTATTGCATTTAATGCAGCAATAGTTTCTAATTTTTGTTCTGGTGTTTGTTCTGCTATTACTTCATCAATTCCTAATAGTTTTCCAATCTGTTCACTTTTTTCTTTTCTGTCGCCACTCAGTAGAATGGTTTTTATCTGTTTACTTTTTAAATAATGAACCACACTTACAGCTTCCTGTCTCAGTTCATCTTTCACATCAACCCATCCAATCAGTTCATTATTTTTTAAAATATAAATATTATGTGTTTCATCATTTGTAACATGAGCAGCAGCTTTAAAAGAACCGGCAATATATTCATCACCATCTTTTGTGCTGGCTTTCATTCCAAAACCTTTTACTTCTTCAATTTTATTCCAGCGGATTTCATTTTTTATTTTCCAGTTATCTGCTACGCATTTTGCTATGGGATGATTAGAGTATTTTTCTAAAGAATATACAATACGTTTAAACTCTTCAACAGGTATAGCAATATCATTTACAATTTTCCATTCTGCTAGCTGAAATTTTCCGGTTGTTAGCGTTCCTGTTTTATCAAATACTACCTGGGTAATATTTTTAAACAGCTCCAGACTTTTTGCATTCCGGAATAAGATACCATTTTTAGCTGCACGTCCAAGCCCCACTGCTATGGCAGCAGGTGTTGCTAATCCCATCGCACATGGGCATGAAATAACTAATACGGCAATACTTCGCATTAATGCCGGAGTAAATTCTCTTAATACAATCCAGTTAACAGAAAATGTAATTGCAGCAATAACTAAAACAACGGGAATAAAAACTGCACTGATTCTATCTGCCAATTGTTGAACAGGTGGTTTTTCTCCCTGTGCCTGTTTAACAAGATTTACAATATTTGAAAGCACTGAATTTTTTGCTGTAGCTGTTACCTG
>DAIOWB010000044.1:0-13110 GCA_036758725.1 Lacibacter sp. | reverse complement strand
TATGAATACCTGAGTAAAATTCAACCGGATACTTTTCAGAAAATTCTGCCCATTTTTAATCAAACAGCAACTGAAGTATGTGAAGGTCAGCAACTGGATATGGATTTTGAACAAAAAGAAACTGTCAGTCTGCAGGAATACCTGCAAATGATAACTTTAAAGACTTCAGTTTTGCTGGCAGGTAGTTTACAAATTGGTTCTATCATTGGTGGTGCAAGTATTGGTAACCAGAAACACATCTATGAATTTGGAAGAAACTTAGGTATTGCTTTTCAAATACAAGACGATTACCTAGATGCATTTGGTGATCCTTTAAAATTTGGCAAACAGGTGGGAGGCGATATCATTGCTAATAAAAAAACATTTCTGTTAATTCATGCATTGGAAGTTGCTTCAGCTTCACAGAAAAAACAATTGCAGGATTTAATACAGGCAAATCCTGCAAATAAAGTAGAACAGGTTCTGGCTGTTTATAAATCAGTTGGAGTTGATGCCTGGGCAAATGAGTTAAAGAATGAGTATATTGATAAAGCCATGCATCATCTTGAAGAGATTGCTGTTTTAAATAAACGAAAAGAACCATTAAAGCTCTTAGCTCATTTTCTTGTACAACGGGATTACTGATCATTTAATTTCTGATTCACTTATTATTTTAATGAATTGTACATGGGCTTCTTCATTGTACTCACTGAACCTTGTGGTTTAAGCATTTTTCCTTATTTTGAACATTCATAAATCAGCCAATATGATTAATAGTTTGTTCCGCACTAAAAAGATTGATACAATTCTGGAACAGGGTGATGAGGAAATCCATCCGGGTCATAGTAGTTTGAAGCGGGTTCTTACAGTAAGGGATCTCACATTTTTTGGTATAGCAGCTGTAATAGGAGCCGGCATTTTTTCTACAATAGGATCAGCAGCATTTCATGGTGGGCCGGGTGTATCAATTCTGTTTGTAATAACTGCTGTAACCTGTGGCTTTTCAGCATTATGTTATGCAGAATTTGCAAGCCGTATACCAGTGAGCGGAAGTGCTTATACCTATGCATATGTAAGTTTTGGTGAATTAATAGCATGGATCATTGGCTGGGCTTTAATTCTTGAATATGCAATCGGAAATATTGTTGTTGCTATCAGCTGGAGTAGTTATTTCAATAATCTGTTACTGGGTTTAAATATTCATTTGCCTTTCTGGTTAACAACTAATTTAACTACTGCTAATGAAACTTTAGCCGTTGTTACAGAAAAAATAGCAAGTGGTGTTGCTACAACTCCTGAAATGCAAAGTATTCTGGATGGATTTAATAATGCACCTGATTTGTTTGGCACTAAATTATTTTTGAATCTGCCAGCTTTAGTGATTGTAGCATTAATTACAGCACTTGCATATATTGGAATGCATGAGAGTAAGAAAAGTGCCAATGCGATGGTGGTATTTAAAATCATTGTTATATTGTTTATTATAGTAATTGGTTTTTTTTATGTAGATACAAAAAACTGGGATCCGTTTATGCCAAATGGATTTACCGGCGTATTACAAGGTGTGAGTGCGGTGTTTTATGCTTATATTGGTTTTGATGCTATCAGTACCACTGCTGAGGAATGTAAAAATCCACAGCGGGATTTACCCCGGGGTATGATTTATGCATTGGTTATCTGTACTGTACTTTATATTTTAATTTCACTGGTATTAACGGGGATGGTGAATTACAGCGAACTGAAAGTGGATGATCCTCTTGCATTTGTTTTTGATAAAATTGGTTTGAAATGGATTGGCTATATCATCAGCATTAGTGCAGTTGTGGCAACAACCAGTGTGTTACTTGTTTTTCAACTGGGTCAGCCCCGTATCTGGATGACGATGAGCCGTGATGGATTATTACCAAAGAAGTTTTCAAAAATTCATAAGAAGTATCAAACACCTGGTTTTGCAACCATCGTTACTGGTTTTTTAGTTGGTATACCTGCTTTATTTCTTCCATCATCAATCATGACTGATCTTACCAGCATTGGTACTTTATTCGCTTTTGTATTGGTTTGTTTGGGTGTATTGTTATTACCTACACTCAAATCAGTGCCGGGCAGTGGTAAGTTTAAATTACCATATGTAAATGCTCAATATATTTTACCATTACTGGTTGCAACTTTTATTTTCTTATTCAGGGAACGTATTACCAATGCAGTATTAAATATTACCAATGAAGCACACCAGGAAATTTTGTTTCTGATTTTTATCATTATTGCTGTTATTATAGCTGTTTATACTTTTATACGCAAATATTCTTTAATACCAGTGTTAGGAGCCTTGAGTTGTTTATACCTGATGATTGAAATCCCTGTAAAGAGTTGGTTCTGGTTTTTTATCTGGATGGGATTGGGATTAATTGTTTATTTTTTATATGGATATAAGAAAAGTAAACTGGCGAAACCGGTTTCGTAATTCTTACTATTAGTAAATATTGTATGCCTTAAAATCAGAAATATATGGCAACAAGAAAAATGATGGCTAATAAACGTATTGGGCTGGTGGCGCATGATTATAAAAAAAAGGACCTGATTGATTGGGCTTATAATAACCGAATATCTTTAGCCAAGCATCAGCTTTATGCAACTGGCACAACCGGCAAAATGCTGGAAGAAAAATTAAAACAGCCAGTTATTAAACTGTTAAGTGGCCCTTTGGGTGGAGATCAGCAAATGGGTGCTTTAATTGCTGAAGAAAAAATAGACATTCTCATTTTCTTTTGGGATCCTATGGAGGCACAACCTCATGACCCCGATGTAAAAGCTTTATTAAGGCTGGCTGTAACCTGGAACATTCCTACTGCCTGTGACAGGGCTACTGCTGATTTTATATTTACTTCCCCTTTGATTCTTCAGGAATACCAGGCTGAACAGGAAGACTACAGTATTTATCTGAAACGCAAAATAAAATAGCGCTTACGAACATGCGGGCACAACTTTATTTTGTAAAAGAGAAAAATGCGTTGTAACTTTTGCTTGGTTCTTTCACCATAAAAATTATCTATATGAATTTCGTACAACGCATTGAAAAATGGGGTGACACCCATCATCCAAAATGGATTGACTTTATTCGTATTACTTTAGGGATCATTCTTATTTTTAAAGGATTCCAATACATCAACAACATGACTGCTTTATCTGAACTCATGAATAAAGCACCGTTTGTAAATACCTTTTCTGTTGCAATGGTATCGCATTACGTTGTGTTTGCTCATTTAATTGGAGGGGCATTAATAATGCTTGGGTTACTAACAAGATTTGGCTGTATTGTACAAATACCCATTTTATTAGGAGCCATTATTTTTGTAAATATTGCTGGCGGTTTATTTCAACCACATTCTGAATTATGGTTTTCTGTAATTATTTTAATCTTATTGGTTTTTTTCACCGTGGAAGGCAGCGGACCTATCAGTATTGATGAATGGATGAAAACACACAACGACGAAAAGCCTCATAAGCATAAGTGGGAATAGCAACTAACGGTTTTATTCATAAACCCCGGCACTTAATTCTGAATGCAGCCATTTATTAATTCTTCAGGATTTGTTTGCCGGGGTTACTTTTGCAGAATAATTAAAGAATATGAAGTTTCAGATTGGTGATAAAGTGTTGTTGATTCATACCAATGAAGAAGGGGAAGTAGTGGACATCATCAATAAAAAAATGGTGACTGTAAATGTGGGTGGTGTTCATTTCCCGGTTTATACCGACCAGATTGAATATCCTTATTTTAAGCGGTTTACTGAAAAGAAACCTGAACCACCTAAACAAAAGCAATATATCGATTCAATTAAAAAAGAGAAAGGATCTGCCATTAAGAATTACAATGTTGGAGAAGGGCTCTGGATTTCTTTTTTACCGGTTTTTGATAAAGATGTGTTTGATGATGATGTGGTAGAATATTTCCGGATTTATTTAGTTAATAACACTGATACAGCTTTTCATTTTAATTATGATTTGAGGTATACCGGCGATAGTGAATTTAATTTAAAGAATGAAATTCTTCCCTACAATGATTTTTATATTCATGATGTGGAATTTGAAAAGCTGAATGATGCACCAAGGTTTGATTTTGAATTCTCCCTTTCACAACCCGACAGAAAAAAGGCTGATCATTACGAATCCTCCTTAAAACTAAAAGCAAAACAATTATTTCAACGCATAGAAGAAATGCTCAAGAAACAGGAAGCCAGTTTTTCTTATCTCTTAATGGAAACCTATCCTGATAAAGTAATTACCGAAAAAGTAGATATGAATAAATTATCTGCAGCAGGTTATAAAATTTATGAAGCAGGAAAAGGAAGGCAACACATTCCACCAGCAAGAACTGTGGTAGATCTTCATATAGAAAAAATAAGTAACGACTGGAAACATCTCAGCAATTATGAAATTCTCACCTTGCAATTAAAAGAGTTTGAAAAATATTATGAACTGGCTGTATTACATTACCAGCCATCTTTAACTATTATCCACGGTGTAGGAGAGGGGAGATTAAGAGATGAAATTCATGATTTGCTGCGATTAAAAAAAGAAGTAAAGTCGTTTGTGAATCAATACAACCCTGCTTATGGTTATGGTGCAACGGAGATATATTTTCAGTATTAGGAGGCCCCTCCAACTCCCCCAAAGGGGAAGAGTTGCTTTGCACAGCCCATGCTATTTGTAAAGTATAATTGAATTGATTCATTTTTAATCTTTTATTTTTGATTTCAAAATCAAAGATGATATTAGTTTCAATTATACTTTAATATAATTATAATAATGAAGTACAGAAATCATTTTTGATGAATTGAGTTTTTTCTGTACAAGCCCGCCCGGCTGAACGTAGTAGAAGAATGAATCTAATGGTTTGGCCGTTCGGACGGGAGTGCGACGCCCATGCAGCTCAATAGCAGTACAAACTTCTGCTCCAAAATAAAAACATTAACTTTGTTGTTGCTGTAAACTAAGCTATCGTTCCTGAGTAATTAGGAGAGGAAAGTCCGGACAGCATAGAGCAACGTACCGGTGAAGAGCCGGGTGGTGCCAAAAGCACCAACAGAAAGTGCCACAGAAAATAACTACTATTGAGCAATTGATAGAAAAGGTGAAAACGTAGGGTAAGAGCCTACGGGTTATTACAGTAATGTAGTAGCAGGGTAAACCTAACGTGCTGAAATGCCATGTATACCAACGCCTGAGAACGGCTCGTTCGATGTTGGGTGGGTAGGCAGATTGATTCTGTTGCGTAAGTTTCAGAACAGATAAATGATAGCTCTCGACAAAATCCGGCTTACAGGTTTGCAGTAATTTTTTACATCGGGCTCCTTTTTCAGGAGCCCGTCCTTTTTTTATAAATAACGTTCTTCTAAAATTCGTTTATGATGCAGGAAGTGACCGAGTATGACAAAACCCAATGCATTCACTGTAATAGAATGATTGTTGGCTGTACCTGCTGTATTCAATTCTTTCTCTGTAAAACCAGCAAACAAACTTGCTGTACTTTTTCTTACAATAATCATTTCTTCAACTAAAGAGGTAAGTGATCTGTTACCTCCATCGGCAATAACTGCAAATTCATTTTCATCAAAGCCGGAAAGTGGAGCCGGACTTTGCCTTGCAAACCATAATGCACGGTGGGCAAAAATGCGTTCTGCATCAATCAAATGTTGTAATAATTGCTTTACCGTCCATTTCCCTTCTGCATATGCATAACCGGCTTTTGCTTCTGGTATTGAATTTAAAAATAATTCCATTGGCAATGATTGATTAGTAAATGCAGAATGCAGATCATCTTCCTTTACATACATCACATAGTTATGATAGTAAGGAGCATAATCGTTGATGGTTGGTCGTGACATAAAATAGTTTTAATGAAGAAGCCCTGCTTTTCAGCAAGACTTCAAAAGTAAGTTTTATCCTTTTCTTGTTTTTTTAAGTTTTGTTTTTGGTTTAGGAACAGGTTTTGGTGCCGGAGTAAATTCTTTTTTTCGTTCTCCTATTAAAGTGGATGCAATTTTTACAGATTCATAAGCATTAATTAAACCACCGGTTCTGCTAAAGTCATTGAACGGCAATAAATCTTCTGTACCGGGTTTTTTTACTTCAACAGATAAAGTTTGAGCTCCCTTTTCAATGCAATATTTAATTTGTTCAGCACTTAAATCAGGATAATAAGAAAGAATAAAAGCTGCAAGGCCAGCAACAACCGGACTAGCCATGCTTGTTCCTTGTGCAAATTCATATTTGTTACTATCAGCCCATGTAGAATAAATTTTTACTCCCGGTGCAAATACATCCACTTCTTTTTTTCCATAATTACTGAAATCGGCCATTAACCCACCGGTTTTAGGATCGCCGCTGGCACCAACCGTAATAAAATTGCTTGCTTTAGTTTTGGTATCTGCAAAATAAGGATTGGGATAATTTTCGGTACTATCAACATTTTTTGCATCATTACCTGCTGCATGTATAAGTAATACACCTTTTGTTTTTGCATAACGAACGGCATCATCAACCCATTTCTTTTGTGGGGAAAATCCCTTTCCAAAACTCATATTAATGATTTTAGCACCATTGTCAACCGCATAACGGATACCTAAAGCAATATCTTTATCATACTCATCACCACCTTCAGGTACTGCACGTATCATCATAATCCTGATATTTTCTGCAACACCATCAACTCCAAAACCATTATTACGAACCGCACCTATAATTCCACTAACATGTGTACCATGGGTTGAATGGTTTCCCATAACATCGGGATTACCATAATAACGATCGTTAAAGTCATCATAGTTATCTTTTACTATTTCACCACGTATATCTTTGGGAGCTACTTCCGGTGCTTCTGCTTTTTTAACCTTTGAGGAATAATAATTTGTAAAATCATCCATGATAAAAACATTGGTTGCATCCATCATTTGATAAATGCTTTTAAACATTTGCATCATGAATGCTTTTGCATTACCGGCTTTTGTATTGGCAGGTTTAAAAGAAGCCAATTCATTTCCTGTAAAAAGAGGTTTAAAAACTGATTGTAATATGCTATCACTTTCTTTTGCTTTACGGTATATTTCACGGAGGTTTAAAACTTCCATTTGCGCTTCAACAGAACCATTTTCCACATCTTCTTTCGCTTTATTATATAAGCGGAATTCTTCTTTTTCAACGGGAGTTAGTTTCGATTCATCTTTAACATCATTGTATTTTTTCTTTAATGCATGATAAATTCTTGCAGCTTCATAAGATCCGTCATTTACATTCCGGCCATCTTTACCACCAATAAAGTTCCAGCCATAAATATCATCTGTATACCCATTTTTATCATCATCCTTTCCATTACCCGGTATTTCTTTTGGGTTACGCCAGATGATTGGTTTCAAATCTTCCTGTAAAGTATCTAAACCGCTATCAATGATGGCTACCAATACTGTGGAACTTTTACGGTTTTTTACAAATTCATATGCCTGTTGCAGGCTAATGCCGTAATAACCATCTGTAGTTTTATCTTTTAAATGCCAGCCTTTTAATTCATCGTTATTAACTGATGTTTGAGCAAAAGAAAAAGAAACGGACATAGCCAGGGAAACTAACCAGGCAAACATTTTTTTAATGTTCATTATATAATCAATTGTTTAGTGCCTGTAAAATTGCGTTAAGTTGAGCAAATAAAGATGCCATTTAACCAGATTTTACAGTTTATTGGGAATTTTGTTACAAGCATTTGTTAACGAATGAAACCTTTTTTGTGTTTGTCACGCAAAAAAGTGCCTGTGTGGTCACTCTCCCGTCCGAACGGCTTCAGCCAGGTGGGCTTTTACTCTTGTACAAAAGTGTTCATTTTAAATATCAAACTTAATACCTTGGGCCAATGGTAATTCAGTTGAATAATTTATAGTAT
This sequence comes from Lacibacter sp., assembly GCA_036758725.1. Taxonomy (GTDB): domain Bacteria; phylum Bacteroidota; class Bacteroidia; order Chitinophagales; family Chitinophagaceae; genus Lacibacter. The sequence goes on along the minus strand of DAIOWB010000044.1, from coordinate 5,201 downwards.
TAGTTTGCCTGCGCATATAATTTTTCCATGCATCGCTTCCGCTTTCCCGTCCGCCACCTGTTTCTTTTTCACCACCAAACGCACCACCTATTTCTGCACCGCTTGTACCTATGTTTACATTGGCAATACCACAATCACTTCCGCTCACAGATAAGAATTGCTCAGCTTCACGCATGTTCAAAGTCATAATAGATGATGATAATCCTTGCGGCACTCCATTCTGTATGGCCAATGCTTCTGCAATGGTTTTATACTTTAATAAATACAAAATAGGAGCAAAGGTTTCATGCTGAACAATTTTATATTCTGGTTTTACTTCTGCAATACATGGTTTAACGTAACATCCGCTTTCATAACCAATGCCGGATAATACAGCACCTTCAACAACAAAAGTTCCACCTTCTTCTTTGCATTTTTCAATGGATTGCAAATAAGCATGAACTGCATCCGTATCAATCAAAGGCCCCACATGATTGCTTTCATTTAACGGATCTCCAATGCTTAACTGTTTATATGCTGTTACCAGTTTTTCTTTTACTGTTTCGTAAATTGATTCATGAATAATTAATCTTCTGGTACTGGTGCAACGTTGCCCTGCGGTACCTACAGCACCAAAGATGGCCCCACGGATAGCAATATTTAGATCTGCATGTTCACTGATGATGATAGCATTGTTACCACCCAATTCTAATAAACTTCTGCCTAAACGTTCACCAACTGCAGCACCAACTGCTTTACCCATTCTGGTACTTCCTGTTGCTGATAGTAATGGAATTCTTGCATCATGACTCATCCATTCACCAATGTCTCTTCCACCTTGTATTAAACAACTTACTCCTTCGGGCACATTATTTTTTGCTAACACTTCTGCTATGATATGCTGGCAGGCAATACCACATAAGGGAACTTTCTCACTAGGCTTCCATACACATACATCACCACAAACCAATGCAAGCATGGTGTTCCAACTCCACACAGCAACAGGGAAATTAAATGCTGATATAATACCAACTATGCCTAATGGATGCCACTGTTCATACATGCGATGTAGCGGACGTTCGCTATGCATGGTTAATCCATGTAACTGACGGCTAAGCCCAACTGCAAAATCACAGATGTCAATCATTTCCTGTACTTCACCATAACCTTCCTGCAAACTTTTTCCCATTTCATAAGAAACCAGTTTACCAAGTGGTTCTTTCTTTACTCTTAACGCTTCTGCAATTTGCCTTACTACTTCACCTCGTTTAGGTGCCGGCCATGTACGCCATGCTTTAAAAGCTTCTTCAGCTTTTTTTATAACCGTTTCATAGGTTTCCTTATCAGCAGCTGTTACAGATGCAATAAGTTTACCATCAACAGGGGAGTAGGAGTGTAAAGTTTCCCCTGTTGATTTTAGCCAATCAGAGCCAGTAGAAACTCCATAGTTTGTGTCTTTAATATTGAGTTGTTTTAATATATCCTGCATACAATCGATTTAAATTAGAATACAAAAATCAGATAATTAAATTTATTGAAGTGTGACTTTTAATCCGCCCATTAGCCATCTGCCCGGCATCACCGGCCCGAAAATATCTGTATATTTTTTATCTAACAGATTATCGGCCTGTATATAGGCTGCAAGTTTATCATTAAAAAAGTAAACATCAGCTCTTAAATTCAGTAAAAAATAATCAATACTTAAAGGAATTAAAACAGGATTACCCGATTGAGGATTTCTGCTTTTATATAAACCATTTAAACCAATTCCCAGTTGTTTAAAACGGTAGTTGGCCGAAAAATTAAATAATTCTTTTGCATGATTTGAAACATATAAAGAAATGGCAGAATCACTGCTAAAGCTTCTCATCCAGAAAAATCCAGCACTTGCAGAAAGAAAATGATTTTGAGAAAATGTTTTTTGATATGCAATATCAAGTTCTACTCCGGAGACATTTACTTTACTGATGTTTTCAGCAAGATAATAAGTGCCGCCACTAACCAGGTTTTCTTTTCTTGGCATATTTGCATAGGAAGTTAAAATCCAGTCAATGGATTTACGATGAAAACGTTCATACCACGATGTAGATACTTTCAGATTGGAAGTAATAAAATAATCGGCACCCACTTCATAGCTGATTGAAGATTCAGCTCTTAAATCAATATTTCCTACACGACTGCCCGATGGAACATTGCTGCGCTGATAATTATTAAACAGTTCAGTAAAATCTGCAGTTCTGGTTGTACGTCCAACATTTCCCCTGAATTGAAATTGTTCAAATTTAAAAGACGCATTAAGTTGAGGAACAAACTCCCATCCCCCACGTTCATTCCAATCAATACGCAAAGCAGGATTTAGCTGAAGAAGATCATTGATGTTTTGATTTAAAAGCACAAAAACGCCTGCTGTATTCACCTGATGATTGCCCCTGTCGTTTGAAATGATTTTACGTTGAATAAACTGAGCACCGGTAATAAGATTTGCTTTTGAATTTAAGGTATAATCATAAATCCCCAAAGCCTGTATCATATTTGAATTATTAACATTCGGATTCAATCCCTTTCTGAAAAGGTAGTGATCCCTTGTATTTTTATTTCCAATATCCAAAGTCAAGCGCTGTTTTTCTTTTTTGTATTCAAGTTTTACATGATGCCAGTTACTTAATACGGATTCAGTTGCAGTATCACTTGTAAATTGGGTATAAAAATTCTGTGCTGAAAAATTACGGTCATCATAACCAAAACGATATGAAATGCTCATATTTTTCCCTAGTTCCTGCTTTACAGATGTGGAAAAAGTTGATAAATTAAAGAAGCCTTTTGTCCCTCTTAGCTGCTGTCCCGTAGCATTGTTAGAAATAAACCCAACGGAAGCAGTTGTTTTTTTCTTATGAATAAATCCTCCAACCTGTGTGTTGAATAATCCAAATTCACCGGCTGTAATTTGTGAGTTAATTTTAAATCCATCTTTCCCTGCTTTTGCAGCAAAGGTTTTACTAATGATATGTACAACACCACCAACGGCTTCTGTACCATAAATTGCAGATGATGCTCCTTTCATAATTTCTATACGATCTATTTCTGATGGAGAAATTGGAAAGTAAGAATTAAAGTGCCCGGTTAAAGGATCATTTAACCTTATTCCATCTAAGATGATTAAAACCTGCTGAAATGTTCCGCCTCTGATTGTAATATTACTTTGTACACCCATCGGGCCACGGCTCTGTACTTCAATGCCGGGTAAAAAACGAATCAGTTCATCAATAGAATTAACAGGTAATTTATTAATCTGTTCTCCTTTAATTACAATAATATTCCGGCCCGATTTGGAAATTGTTAATGGAGACAAAGTAGCAGTAACAGTAATGGGGTCTAATTCAATTTCTTTTTCTTGTGCGATTGATGATAACGAACATGAAAGAAATGCTGATAATAAGATGAATTTAAAAATTCGCATACATCAATATTCTTGGATGTAAAGATACGGGCAAATAGAAAGAAAAACAGTTGGCATTAATGCAGTATAAATCTAATGCCCTGAAGCTAATAAGCAAACAGGGCATTCGATTTAAAATTCAATAAAAAATATTATTTATAATTGATGATAGCCGGGTTTTAAAAATTAATGTTTAAATGTAATCCGGCTATAATAGGTGGTTCCACTATAAACTTCTGATGAAGAAACAATTAAAGTATTCTCATCAAGTTGATCAATAGTTACTTCAACATTTACTGTAATTTTTGTTTCATTGTTGGTAAAAGCCCATGCACCGGAACTGATTATTTGCGGATCGGAAGGGTCGCATTTTGTGGCTCCTTCATTTTCTTCATATGTATTATTTGTTCTGAAAATAATTTGATCGTCTTTTTCACAACTAAGCCAATTTGGGTAATCGTCAGTCCATACACCGGTATTAATTTTTTCTTCAAATTTGGCATATACCCATGGCTTTTGAGTGAGTAACGTGGTTTTCGACTTTTGATCATTTTTCTTTTTGCAGGAAAACATCAACGAAGAAAAAACGATAAGTACCAGAATTGATTTAAGTGTTAATTTATACATGGTGTTTTTTTAATTTGTTATAAAGGTAAAGCTATTTCGTAATACCTCCTGATTAATAAGATTCATTCTTGTTTGGGAAGTCTCTGCTTTTTACATCTACTATATATTTTTGAACAGCAGTAGTTATTTGTTCGTGCAGATTAAGGTATTTTCTTAAAAACCTTGGCTTAAATTCTGTATTAATACCCAGCATATCATGCATAACCAACACTTGCCCATCGCAATCATTTCCGGCTCCAATTCCAATAGTAGGAATGTCTAAACTCAGGGTTACTTCTTTAGCAAGGTTTGCAGGAATTTTTTCTAAAACAATAGCAAAGCATCCGGCCTCTTGTAAGAGTAATGCATCTTTCTTTAATTTATTAGCTTCTTCTTCTTCTTTTGCCCGTACTGTATATGTTCCAAACTTATAAATGGACTGTGGAGTTAATCCAAGATGACCCATAACCGGAATACCCGCTGCAATAATGCGGTGAATTGATTCAATTACTTCTTCACCACCTTCCATCTTTATTGAATGGGCTCCCGTTTCTTTCATGATGCGTATTGCAGAAGCAAGTGCTATTTCAGAATTGGATTGATAAGTTCCAAATGGCAAATCAACTACAACTAAACAATGCTGTATGCCACGTAAAACCGATTGTGCATGATAAATCATTTGATCTAATGTAATTGGTAAAGTTGTTTCATGGCCAGCCATTACATTACTTGCACTATCACCAACCAAAATCACATCAATACCTGCTTCATCAAAGATTTTGGCAAATGAAAAATCATACGCTGTGATCATTGATATTTTTTCAGACGATTGCTTCATTTTATGAAGCGTTAGCGTTGTAATCCTTTTTATTTCTTTATTTACCGACATGAAGAAGTAATTTAAATGAAAAGTGTTGATTACAGTGCCAGTGATGAGGCTTCCAGTTTGTTTTTCTTAATCTCATCATAAAGCATATGAATCAATCCATCAGCCAAACCTATTTTGGGAACATATATTTCAGCAATGTCTGTCCAACGCATTACATTAATATAAATTTGCAAAGCAGGTACAATTACATCGGCTCTGTCTTCCCTGATGTTGTACATTTTCATGCGTTCTGCTATAGAAAAGCTGCTGAATTCTTTAAAATAATCACGCAATAATTCTAAGGGAAGTGGT
>DAIOWB010000043.1:11618-13224 GCA_036758725.1 Lacibacter sp. | reverse complement strand
TAGAGAATAAGTTTTTAAAAATTACTGACCGCAAGAAAGAAATTTTTAAAACAAGTGGTGGTAAGTATGTTGCACCGCAGCCCATTGAAAATAAAATGAAGGAAAGCAAATTTATTGAGCAGATGATTGTGGTTGGACCTGAAAGGAAATTTGCCGGCGCTTTAATTGTTCCTTCGTTTGAAAACTTAAAAGAGTGGGCCAAGCAAAATAAAATCAGCTACGGAACCATCCATGATCTTGTACGCAACCCGGCAGTATTGGAAATGTTTAAGAATATTGTTGAAGAATTTAACCAGCAGTTTAACCATGTAGAGCAGATCAAAAAATTTGAACTGTGTGCACATGAATGGACGGTTGATGGCGGCGAATTAACACCCACACTCAAACTCAAACGTAAAGTGATTATGGAAAAATATAAAGATGCAATTGAACGTATTTATGATTAAATGAAAAATCCTCCTGCAAAAACAGGAGGATTTTTTTAAGTGATAAAACTTTTTACAAAAACTGAAATCTCTATCTTCGCAACATGCTTCCAAAATACAAACGCATCCTCCTCAAACTTTCCGGTGAGTCGTTAATGGGTGAAAAAAACTTCGGAATGGATTCCGCAGTTATTACACAATATGCAAAAGACATTAAAAGTATTATTGAACTGGGTGTACAGGTGGCCATTGTTATTGGCGGTGGCAATATTTACCGTGGTATGAACGAAGCAGAAACAGGTATTGAACGGGCACATGGTGATTATATGGGCATGCTTGCAACTGTGATCAATGGAATGGCTTTGCAAGCAGGTTTAGAAAAAGCAGGCGTTTACACCCGTTTGCAAAGTGCAATTAAAATGGAACAGATTGCTGAACCTTATATCCGCCGCCGTGCTATCCGTCATTTGGAAAAAGGCAGAGTGGTGATCTTTGGTGCAGGAACCGGGAACCCCTATTTCACTACCGATACGGCAGGTTCATTAAGAGCCATAGAAATTAATGCCGATGTGATTTTAAAAGGAACAAGGGTAGATGGCATTTATACGGCCGATCCTGAAAAAGATCCAACAGCAACAAAATTTGAATCCATCACTTTCCAGGAATGTTTAAGCAAAAATCTTCGTGTAATGGATATGACGGCTTTTACTTTATGTATGGAAAACAATTTGCCAATTATTGTTTTTGATATGAATAAACCACATAATCTCAAGCGTGTTGTTACCGGAGAAAATGTTGGAACAATTGTAAACGGCTAAAATTTTCACAGCAAAAGGGTAGTTTGGGGATAAATACTTTCAAACGCATTTTCAGCGTACTGTTTAAGAAACTATCTTCCAGTTGAATTGCACATTTTTAATGTCGTTCCAAAAACACTAAACCATGCCTTATACTTTTCTTGCTATTCAAATATCCATTTTAGAAATAATCATGTTCCAGGTTGGTGCATTGGTACTTGGTTTTGTGATTCATTATTTCTGGAATATGCGTCATGGCAACCAGTTTGATCAGGAAATTGATGTGGCCCGTTACGAACGTGAAGCACATGAATGGCGCATGAAATATTATAACATTCTTGAACATCAAAAAGAAGAAGATGAAGGATTGAAAAAAGAACTGGA